>JAIESS010000180.1 GCA_019745755.1 Alphaproteobacteria bacterium | reverse complement strand
GAGTGCTGATATGGCATCATCAACAGCAAAATGCCCAACGGTATGTGCGGGTGTCATAGATGTAACGCCCATAATACCTTCGTTTTGTTCAGAAAAATCCATTGATTTTAACTTGTCTTTGAGCTCCAACAAAATACGACCCGCAAGTTTTGGCCCGACACCATCGGCGCGGCTCACCATGGCTTTGTCTTGATGTAAAATTGCCTGCGATAAATCCCTCAGACCAAGACTCCCTATAATACCAAGAGCGACTTTGGGGCCCACACCTTGTACTGTTAGCAACAGACGAAACCAAGAAATCTCTTCTTCTGACAGAAACCCAAAAAGTTGAAGCGCCTCTTGACGCATAAGTGTCTCAATGTGAAGTTTCACGCTATCCCCTATGGCTATGTTAGAGAGGGTTAAACGCGATGCAAAAACAAAATAACCCACCCCGTTTACATCAATGACAAGATGATCCGATTCGTTTTTCTCAATCGTTCCTTTGAGATGCGCAAACATTATGTGATGCCCCTAAATAATTCTAAGATTATTTTTATCACGAAACTGAAAATTTTTATTTTTTATTTAGAAGGAATAAAAAATGGTATTTCTCCTTAAAAAATCACGGTAAGAACCTGCCTCAATGAATTGATTCTTTTCACAAAGCCATTAAATAGCATTTTATGTAATTTGTTTTTTTATGTTAATCTTTTTTTAACAATTATGCGTTAGTCTAATACCTGACGGAATGGCTTCAAGGTCGGCCGAATTATTTAACAGTAGGAGATAAAGTTATGAAATTAGTATCACTCGCACTATTGCTTGGTGTGTCTTTGGCGTTTACAGCTTGTGACAAACCTAAGGGTGACGATCACAAGGGTGCAGAAAAAAAAGAAACCCCAATGAAAATGGAAGAGAAAAAAGAAGAAGCGAAGGCACATGTTGCTGCTGAAGCACCAAAAGCCCCTGAAATGCCAAAGGCTGAAGAAAAAAAAGCTGACCACGCTGCAATGCCTGCAGAAGCTCATATGCCTGAAGCTAAGCCTACATCAGGCACAACCACAGATGGCACGTCTATGACAAGCAATACATCTACATCAAGTTCATCTACAGGCGGCACATCTGGATTTTCTCCAATTGGCACAGAAGCTCAAGCAAGTGCACATGAGGGTGGTTCACATGGCGGCGGAACAAACGAAGGTTCGCAAAACCAAGCACAACACTAAGTGTAATAATATAGCACTATGATGAATGATGGAGCCTTAATACCAAACAATGCAACGGATGGGAAAAGAGCTCCTGATTTCAAACTCCCCTGTGATACGGGGGAGTTTTTTATACTGTCGGAATTTTTAAAAAAAACAACGTTAAAACATCCATTGGTTCTTTATTTCTATCCCAAAGATATGACAAGTGGTTGCACACAAGAAGCATGGGATTTTCAAGAAGCGCTTTTGCATAATAATGACATCACTCTTGTGGGTATTTCAAAAGACAGCATCACATCTCATCAAAAATTTAAGGCTAAATATAACCTAACATTCCCTCTTTTGTCGGATAAAACTGGTGAAGTATGTGAAAAATATGGTGTTTGGGTGGAAAAATCCATGTATGGGCGAAAATATTTTGGGATTGAACGATCAACATTTGTCATCGATGCAAAAGGTGTTATCCTAAAATCATGGCGTAAAGTCAGTATCAAAAACCACGTACATGAGGTTTTGGCGTTTTTATGTTTAGCTCCTACATTGACAAAAAATACAATGGCTATCGACTCCCATTAAAACTATCTTTTATTGCACTAGGAATTACCATTTTTTCTTTATCTCTTTTAAGTCTCCTTATTTACAAAAAATACGATTCAGCCTTATCCCATTCAGTAAGTTCACGTTTTTTTGTCATTGCAGATGATCTTTTACACACAGTCTCCAATAGTCTCAATCTTGGGCTCAATTTGGATGAGCTGCAATCGACACAAGCCATTATTCAGAATATAAAAAATAAAGATCCTACGATTTTGTGTGTGGGGGTTTTTGAGCTTACATCGTCTCATGCGGGAAAAATCGTCTATAATACACGTCATGAGCGCATTGGCGGTAATATCCCTACAAGTTGGGTTGACCTTATACAGCATAGCGAAGGAAAGAAATTTTGGTTTCTTGATGAGGAAGATGAAGGTATTGTGGGCGTCACGCTTTATAATAATTTTCATCAACCTATCGGGGGTATTGTCGTTCGGTATGATCAGCGCCACATTGACAATAAATTGTCTATGTTTGCCAAAAAATTATTTCTTTATACAGTGGTATTAACGGCTGTTATTTTTATCTTTGTTTTTTGTTTATTTTATTATTGTTTTCACTCTCTTTTGTGTTCCTTGAAAAAAATGCAGATGTCTCTTCCATCTATTTTTAAAGGAGATTCCTTTGTGCCTTTTATTATTGAGAGTGATCTTGAATCTCATTTTTATGACATGCATAAAAAAACAAAAGTTTTGCTGGAGACCTTTGCGGCACTTGAGCATCAAACAACAACGGAGGTGACACATGAAAAATGCGCCTAACGTACGTCCTTATATTGCCAAAAACATTCAATTGCATGTAGTTAGTTTGTTTTTTTTATCGCTTATTGTTGCTGGCAGTATCTTATTTTTTATTACGCGTTCCTACGTTATGGAGGATCTCGTTCCAGAGATTGAAAAAAAATCAATGGTTATGAGTCAAAAACTTATATCTCCCCTTCAAAAAGCACTCAATCTTGGCATTGATCTTCACCACATGAGGGGTGTTGAAGATCATTTTGAAAGTGCTGCAAAAAATAATTCTGCCATAAAATTTATTCATTTATGTGATGATAATCAAAAAATCCTTTACCGTTATACAACACAAGAAGATTCTATATCCGCCCCCTTAAAAAATATATTTGTGGGAAAGACTCTTCTTCAAATGAACAAAAAAACCATCGGGTCCCTTCATCTTGGGATAGATCTTTCTTCTCATGAAACAATTTTTTTTTCATGGAAGATTATGATTCTTTTTATTATTATTCTGATTGTAAATATTGAAATCTTTACATTTGTTTTTCGTTCCCATATTCACGCTCCCATGGATGCCCTTCAACAGGTGTTGAAGCAGTGTAGAAAAGGGGATTTCAGCAGTGAAATTATGTATCCGGTACGTGATGAAATTGGCGTTTTTAATCATAGTCTTGGGCAAA
>JAIESS010000005.1 GCA_019745755.1 Alphaproteobacteria bacterium | reverse complement strand
AAGCTGTGTCCTTTTTAGGCGGTGTCGATATTCTTGTGAATAATGCTGGTGGTTATGATACAACAGCTTTTGTGGATCTATCGCCTACCACGTTCGACGATGTTCTTTGTGTAAGTGTGCGTGCTCCCATGATCCTGACACAGCTTGCCGCAAAGAATATGCGGACCCGTAACGAAAAAGGGGCTATTGTCAACATCTCCTCCATATCCGGTCTTCGTCCTTATCCTTGTCGCGTGGCCCACAGTACGGCAAAAGCAGCGCTTAATATGCTCACGCAAACCACAGCCTTAGAATTGGCACCTTATGGTATTCGTGTGAATGCTATTTGTCCTGGTGGTGTTCCTTATGATGCAAAGGATACTTACGCCGATATGATACCTCTTGGCCGTGATGGTAAGCCTGAAGATATCGCCAAGGCAGCCCTTTTTCTTGCGAGTGATGATGCATCTTGGATGACAGGGCACATCATGGTTATTGACGGCGGACAAGGGTTATCGTTTTAGGAGTGTTTTTTTGTTCCAGGTTTTCTTCTCATAAAATGATAGGCAAGAATATGGGATGTGCTCACTATACATACAACGACATAAGTGTAGCGTGGTGTTCCTGCCATAGAGAAAAATAAAAGGATAGTTAAATACACAACAGCAATACTGTTTAGGAAGAAAAGAGGCCGTGCAAGAGGTGTCTTCGATAGATTAAAAATTCCTATGCCACAGTAGATAAAGCAAAGGAGTATGGGGAGTATGTGTGCAAAAAAAAGGTATCCAATGGTCCGTGCTATGATGGATGCATAGGGCTCTTGTAGCTGGATCGTTGTACTAAAAAAGGATAGAATATTCTCATATTCAGGCGTGCTAAAAGCTGCATACGCTAAATTACTGAGGCGGTGCTTTATATAATAAAGAGGGTGTGCGCTTACCTGATGTGCCCACGTCCACCACAAGATACCCCGCTCTTGTTCATTTTTTCCCATGACTAAAAGAGCGTCATGTCCAAAAACAAGGTCATCAACTCTGGCGTGATTGAATGTTGTCTTTAGCTTTTCCATGGAGAATTTTTCAGTTTTTGAGGATTCAGGAAAAAGGGGGATTTGTGTGGCCACGCTAAGCGCTGCTAAATCATAGAGTTTTACATACTGCCATGAATGATTTTGAGCTTTTTCTTGAACAAGAAAATTGTTAATTCCACTTAAGAGGCTGTAGAAAATAATGGCTGAGCCTAATCCACATAGAAGATATTTTTGCCAGGAGAAATGTGCCTTGGTTCTTTCATAGATCATCCAAAAAATAAGAAGGGGGGCGCAGTACTGAGCCTGAAACTTAATGGCGGTTCCATAAATGAGGAGTATACTCAGGGGGAAACACGCAGTGAGGGATAGTTTTTTTTCTTGTACTGCACAGTAGGTCAAGTAAGACGCAATGCATAGAAATGAAAAGGCAAAACCAACATCTTTCCAAATCATAAAGGAGTAAACTAAAATGTGGGGGATTAATGGGAGAAATAAAAATGCAAAGTGGTAGGGTGCTGGCGATAGTGCTCTTATAAAAAAATAAACAGACGCATAGAGTAGCCCAAGATGAAGTCCCAGCATAAGACCAGGGCCTTTGCAGATCATATTAAGATAACGCCAGACAAAGGACATAAGTGCTGGATGATGATCACTGTAAACACCTTGTAAGGCCATGTTATATTGCGTTTCACTATCAGGAGAAAGAATCCCAGGCCAGGTCAAACTGGTATGAAGAATGAAAAGAAATATGATGGAGAGTGCTGGATATCTTGACAAGAATTGAGGAACATGCATCAGTGATGCCTTATGGGACCATACACAAATTACGTTAATATAAACTTTTTCTTCGTGTTTTAGCAATGATGAATGTAAACGTCTACATCATAGTTTATGAAAAATTATGGTGGTATTATGCTAATTTTCCAATAGATGGATTAACATGATACTAACATTGCTTTATGATAATAGTAGAACATTTTAAAACGATTTTATAATGCTTGATTCTTATGCGCGAACGTTGATTGATGCACCGTTGAATGCTGTTGGAAGGCGTGTAGCCGCTTGCGGTCTTGGGGCAAATACCATAACATTTATGGGGTTTTTGTTGGGTCTTGGGGCTATGACTTTTGTTGCTTTTGGATATAGTCTGATGGCAATTCTCTTTTTTTCTTTAAACCGCCTTATGGATGGTATTGACGGAGCTGTCGCACGGCAAACAGGGCAAACGGACTTTGGTGGATTTTTGGACATTGTCTGTGATTTTATTATTTACTCAGGAATTGTGTTTGCCTTTTGTGTAATTAATTCTGAGAATGCCTTCGCCGCAGCATTTCTCATTTTTAGCTTTGTTGGTCCCATTGCCTCTTTCTTGGCCTATGCCATTATTTCTGCTAAAAACGACATCACAACAATCAAGCGTGGTCAGAAATCTTTTTACTATTTGGGGGGCATTTGTGAAGGGACTGAAACGGCAGTAGTACTTTTGTTGATGTGTCTTTTTCCTGAATATTTTACTATGTTTTGTCTTATCTATGGTGTTTTGTGTTGGGTGACAACCTTTGGTCGGGCCTATCGTGCCTTTATTGATTTTGGGGATCCTGGTTCTTATCAAGGGAGTTGGGGTGATACCATTTGTACAGAACCGGCAAAAGGGATAAAATCCCGAGGCCAGCGAAGGCTATAAGAATTTTGGGAGAGACAATAAGATTGGGTGATGGCTGATGGATGACCTCGCGAAGGGCAACGCCCAGGGAGACATAGACAAAGGACCCTGGAATAATGCCAATCAATGTACCCAAAAAGAATGTGCGCAAGGGAATTTGAAGGAGTGCCGCCACTAAGTTAACAGCAACAAAGGGAAAGATGGGGATAAGGCGCAACGTCAGTAGATAAAAAAACGCATTATCCTGAAATCCCTTTTTCATGGTCTTGACCCAGGTTCCTTCCTTGCTCGAGAGTACGTCGTGTGAGGCCATTTTTGTGCCCAAGAACAAAAGGCTTGCCCCAAGAGTAGCTGAGATGACGGCGCTCACTGTCCCAAATTCTTGACCAAAGAGAAAGCCACCGGCCAGGGTCATGAGTGCGGCCACGGGGAGAGATAAGGTCACCACAGCAACGTAGATTCCACTATAGATTAAAAGCGATAAGGCAAAAT
>JAIESS010000073.1 GCA_019745755.1 Alphaproteobacteria bacterium | reverse complement strand
GGCTGCAACAGCTGAATTTCCTGTAGCCAGCATGGGATCGACAACAATAAATGTCTGATTTTGTATAGGAGGAATCTTGAAATAGTACTCCACAGCCTTTTTCGTCTCAGGATCACGGTAGATACCAATATGCCCTTGACGTGCTGTAGGAATAAGACTTTGAAGCCCTTCTGCCATGCCAAGGCCTGCACGTAAAATCGGCACAATCACTACCTGATTTTCTTCAATGGACACACCCTTTGCCGTTGCTACAGGTGTTGTCACTATTCTTTCTTTTGTTTCTAGGCTTCGAGTCACTTCGTACCCCATCAGCAGACCAATCTCATTTAAGAGCTGACGAAATAAAAGAGTTCCGGTTTTTGTATCACGCATTATTGTGAGTTTGTGCTGAACAAGGGGGTGAGTCACAATAGTAAGGTTGGGAAATTCTTTTGCGGCACTGCACTGCTCCACACATATATGAGCTGGTGCTTTTACATCACTATGAGCAACAGATACAAAAAACAATCCACCTAAAAAAAGCGCTTTCTTAAACATATAATCCTCATTTTTAAAACTACTATTTTCATACACCAGATATTGTCCATTTAAGGATAAAATTCTGAAATTCATTGAGACTAGCACAGTTAGTTTTAACAAAAAAGAACACAGTTAATATGCTTACTCTACCAATCTCAAAATTAGAATAATACACACCCTAAAATTAATAAAATTTTCGATACCTTTAACTAAATATAGGACACTCAATCTTAAAGCGTTTTGTTAACATGGCTGGCCACGAAAATGTGGCGTGAGAACAATCATTTTGTCATTTTCTGATGGCTCAATTTTGATGCATAACTTGGATCCTAGGGTGCGAATTAAGTTTAAAACAGCCACCTCGCCCCCCCCCAAAAAAAGTTGTGCATGCGGTTCATGGAGACGCCGTTTGCTTACAAAACAAAAGCTTTTAATTTCTCTTTTTCAGGTACGCTACGAGGCAGTATGCGTGTAAAATTGCGACGGCACGATTGGCATTGATGCCTCTAAAGACCCCTCACGAAGACATTTTTTACGATGTTTTCTAAGGTCTATTTCTCACATTCTATAAAATTTTATCTTTTGTTAAAAGTCTCAAAAATTTACATCTTCTGGGAATTCATTGCTAACAGAAAATATCGATGCTAAAGAGCGCCCCTGTTTATTTCCTCACTTCATCGCTTATTTTTGCATTTTTCACCTTAACATCATTGAGTTTTTTTTTCATTTTTTCAAAAGGCTCTTGAAGATAAATTATTTTTTCTTTTTGCAGCACACTCATAATTTCTGGCATTTTCTCTATCGAAATTTTTTTGAATTTTTGCATAGCTGTACTTTTAAAAAAACGCAAAAGCTCTTGGATCTCCTCAAGCGTAAGGTGTTGATCCAAATGCTCAGCAATAATACTAATTACCTTTGCTGTTATAGGTCCCTTTGCCTTTTCAAGATCGTGATGAAAATCTCTCAATATACCTAAATTAGCCTTGACATGGTCTTCATCTAGCCCCTCTTTGCGCATATCCTCTTCAATATGTTGATCTTCATGAAAGTATTGAAAGGGACCAAATTCCTCATCAATATGCGCCATCATATCACTTGCTCTAATAAGCTCTTGAATAACATCCCACTTATTCTTTTCCGCTGAGACAGCCTGATTTTCTAGAAAAAGAAACGTAAGTACTAAAAAAAAATAGCGCATAAATTAAATTCTTCCCTTAATTTTTGAAAACTCTGTAGTAACGAATAACCGTTATATAACTTAATAACTTAGAATAGTCTTATCACACTGCATAGGGGAATTGTGAATTGCATCTATTTTAAAATTATAAATTTTCCAATCAGGATACCCCCAACCGATAAAGGCATTGTGTAAACAAACCTAAAAGAGCGAAAAGCCCATAAAAACTGCCCCATCCCTTAATGAATCGACCTAGGTTTATTCCCCACATATTAAAATAGACCTCGACATTTTTGAACTCTCCATGCTACATGATAGGTGTTTAAAATTTATAGAGAGTTTCTCTTTATGTTTACACGTTTTGTAATTTTCTCTGCTTTTTCCTTTTTACTCACATCCCCTCTTTGTTCATCAGATTCAGCGCAAGACACACCTCTTTTTTTAGACATTAAAACACCTATGCCGGGATGTATTATTAAAATATCCGTCAAATCCGGTGATAAAGTTAAAAAGGGCCAAGAGATCTTCATCGTAGAAGCCATGAAAATGCAATGCTTCATATGTGCTGAGCAAGATGGTGACATTGGAGACATTCATTACACAGTTGGTGATAGTGTTCAATCTGGACATTCCATTATTACAGCCCCTGTTATTCCTCTCCAACAACCTGTTCTTGTCATGGCCCCCAAAATGGCCCATATACCTCAACCGATTATTCCTCAGCAGGCTGCTGTGATAGCATCTATGGTTATACAAAACCCGCTTTCAGATACATTCCCTATTATGGATGATATCAATTCTTCAAATAGGCCAACGCCTTCACAACCTCTCTCTATATCTGCAACCGAAGACACACAATCACATTCACGGTCTCTAGATCATAATGACGAAGGCATAGAAACAGTATCACGCCTTACCCCCTTCACTCACCATAGGGAAAAATTTCTTTTGCAGGAAGCCGCTGAAATGACGGAAGCACAGAGTACACCGGATGCAACAGAAACTCCACTCGTCCTGATTGCTTCTCATAATCCACCTCCGTCAGGACCAGATGAAAAGATAAAATTCATGGAGAGTGATAATACTGTGGCTCCGCGTGCACATAAAGTTTATCAACACATATATGGAAAGATTTTAACGCCATACAGTGATCCCATTACGGCAAATGATTGGTCAACAAACGTGACGAAAGTGATGAACCTTATCCTCCCTACGCCCGTTGTACGTGCGTTGATGTGCTGGATAGGGGAAACACAGCAAATAATCCATGCTATGGAGCATCTTGCCGCAGAAGACATTGAGCAATGGGTTATTACACATCATGCCCCAAAGGTTATGGCTGCTAACATTCAGTCACACTTTCCTATATCACAAAGGGAGTGGGGACGGTTTTTTGAAAATCTTTTGGGCCTAACTTTAA
>JAIESS010000074.1 GCA_019745755.1 Alphaproteobacteria bacterium | reverse complement strand
ACAAAGATCGACAAACTTTTAAACAAGCAATCCTACATTCATCATATCCCGGATACTCTTGTTGCTGATTTGGTAAGCGATAATAGATTTCTTCCCACAACTGATTTTTCAAAGATTGCTGATGCTGATATTGTGATTATGTGCGTGCCAACACCACTGAGCAAATACCGTGATCCGGATATGAGCTATGTTGTGAAAACAACCGAAACTATCGCAAAATATCTGCGCAAGGATCAACTCATTATCCTTGAGTCAACGACCTATCCCGGCACATCCAATGAGCTTATGAAACCGATTTTTGAAGCGACAGGTCTCAAGGCGGGTGTCGACTTCTTTATGGGGTATTCACCCGAACGTGAAGATCCCGGTAACCCAAATTTTAGCACCGTAAAAATTCCCAAAGTGGTGGGTGGCCTGAATGCGGAAAGTCTCGCTCTCACAAAGGCTGTTTACGATAGTTTTAATATTGCAACGGTTCCTGTGTCCTCCTTAGAGACGGCGGAAGCCATCAAGCTGACAGAAAACATTTTCAGATCTGTTAACATCGCCCTCGTGAATGAGCTTAAATGTGTGTATGAAGCCATGGGCATTGATATTTGGGAAGTCATTGATGCGGCGAAAACAAAACCCTTCGGTTACATGCCCTTTTACCCAGGTCCCGGCCTTGGGGGTCACTGTATTCCCATCGATCCGTTTTACCTGACGTGGAAAGCGCGGGAATTCGGCCTATCCACAAAGTTTATTGAACTTGCGGGTGAGATCAACACAAGCATGCCTTTTTATGTCATGGGCAAACTGAGTGATGCTCTGGATAGCCGCTTTCAAAAACCCATCAAGGGAACGCGCATTCTCATCGTGGGTATTGCGTACAAGAAAAATGTGGATGATGCACGAGAAAGCCCGGCCTTTTTGATTATGGATCATCTGCGCAGCCGCGGTGCCCTATTGGATTATTATGATCCGTTTATCCCAGAGATTCTTCCCATGCGTGAACACCCCGATTTAGTAGGCATGAAAAGTATTCCGTTTACAGAATCGATGTTGAAAAACTATGACGCCGCCATGATTGTGACGGATCACGATGGTGTGGACTACGCTCAAATCGTCAACTATACCTCCGTCACCATCGATTGCCGTAATGCCACAAAGGATATTGAGGACTCTATTTTGCGTGAGAAAATTGTGAAGGCTTAAGGCTAGGGGATGGGATGGGGGGTAGGGTAAATATTTCACCCCCCTTGAATTTTGAGATTTTTCCACTATCCTGACGCGTCACCCCATCATTATGATCGCAATGAATTCCCGCATCGCCATATCCTCTGACAATGAAGGTTTTTAACTCCAATAACGATATAATTAAATTTTTAACTTTCATTAACATCATATTAACTTAATTAGATTATATTCATGAAGGTAAACAACTTTTTTATAGGAAAAGTAACCATGAACAGCCAACAGCCAACAGCCAACAGCCAACAGCCAACAGCCAACAGCCAACAGCCAACAGCCAACAGCCAACAAAGCTTAAATCCTTTCTTTTAAGTGGGGCAGTAGCCTTAATCTTTTCAATACCAGCAGTCGCTATGGATCCAGCCCCCGCCCAACAGGACAAGTCTGACGATATTCAACAAGGACAAAAACGTGCTGACTATAATGGTACAATCTCACAAAATGAAGACCCATTTCAGTATTTACCCCCTGAACTACACAGTAAAATTACTGGACATTTAGGGGATCAAGCTAGGGATCAAACCATCACTGATCGTGCTAATATGAGTAAGGTTGATAGGAGCGCATATCATGCAACAAAAGCTTATTTAGACGCTGAAAAGATTGTGAATGAGGGGATTAAAAATGGGAAGATTTATTTGGATAAAGGTATGCTTGTTCTCATGGGGGATATTTTAGATCTTAATCCATTTGTTTTTGATGTAATCACCAGCCATGAAAGCACTATTCACGCATCAACGGTAATTATAGCTCATAGCAAGGCTCACATTAACGTTGCTGCTTTCAGTAATTTTGCTAATCTAAAAAGGATAGTAATCAGTAATTGTCCAAATATTACAGATATTTCTCCCATTAAGAATCTTGTAAATCTAACGACTTTTGATATATCTGGGTGTCCAAAGATCACAGAAGATATGATAAAACAACTGAGTATAGCCTTACCAAAATGTGACATAGAATCCGGCTTTGGCGATTTTATGGGGGGTGTAAAAAAAAGCTAGTCAAAGAAGTTATAGTGGAGGAGTTTTCTCCTCCATGATAGTTTTATGGTTTCAATAGTATCATCCCCGAAAAATCGGGGCTCCATTTTTGGGTCAGAAGAAGATACTTGAAACCCCTCTCAAAACCCATCATTATGAGCCATCACAGACACTTTTTTAAGACATAGTATGACGCGGCAGATTGTATTGGATACGGAAACGACGGGACTTAGCTTTGCGGCGGGGCACAGGATTGTGGAAATTGGCTGCGTGGAGCTTAAAAATCTTCTGCCTACGGGACGCACCTTTCAAACATACCTGAACCCCAAACGCCCCATGGATCCGGGTGCCATGAAAGTCAGCGGTATCACGGATGAAAGCCTCATTGGAAAACCTGAATTTTACCAAGTGGCGGATAATTTTTTATCCTTTATTGAAGACAGCGACCTCGTCATTCATAATGCGCCCTTTGATATGGGGTTTTTGAATGGAGAGCTTACAAAGTTTGGGTATCCGGCCATTCCCATGACCCGGGCTATCGACACGGTTGTCATGGCGCGAACGAAATTTCCGGGATCCCCCGCCAATCTTGATGCTCTTTGCCGTCGTTTTGAAATTGATCTTTCTGCTCGTACAAAACACGGTGCCCTCCTTGATGCGCAATTGCTGGCGGAAGTGTATTTGCAATTGTGCGGCGGCCGTCAACAAGACCTTGATTTGAATGGACAAAGTACAACAATGGTACAAGAAAACACAGAAACCATACGCACATTTCGCCCCATGCGTGACTTTCAACTCTCTTCTGAGGAAGTAGAAAAGCATGAAGCGTTTGTTGCTAAAATCAAAAACTCTTTATGGGACAGGGCCGCGAGCTAAGCTAATGCACGGGATAAGGATG
>JAIESS010000096.1 GCA_019745755.1 Alphaproteobacteria bacterium | reverse complement strand
CATAGTGGGAAGCGCAGGTGATGGTGACAATGAGGGTCTAAGTACTGCAGTCCGATGGATCAATGGGGAGATAAAGACACTTCCTTGCCTCAATAATGGGATTTTTTCTAACGTTCATGGTGTCAACAGCGACGGATCCATCATGGTGGGCAAAGCCGGTGATGGTGACAATGAGGGTCTAAGTACTGCAGTCCAATGGATTAATGGGGAGATCATGCCTCTTTCTTGTCTCAATAATGGAACTTATGCAGACGTTAATGATGTCAACAGCGACGGATCCATCATAGTGGGAAGCGCAGGTGATGGTGCCAATAATAATCGATATACGCCAGTCCGATGGATCAATGGGGAGGCCATGCCGCTTCCTTTGCTCAATAATGGGACTTATGCAAGCGTTCATAGTGTCAATGGCGACGGATCCATCATGGTAGGCAAAGCAGAAGACGGTGCCAATGGTCTAAGTGCTGCAGTCCAATGGATCGATGGAGAGATCTTCTCTATCCAAGAATTATTAGAATCTGCAGGTCTTAACCTTGGTGGAAATCGTTTAAGTTCAACGTTTAAGATAAGCGCCAATGGCCTTCAGGTGATAGGAAGCTCAGAGACAGACTCTTTTAAAGCAGTTTTACCCTCAAAATATACTCAATAATAATGAATGATCAGACAAGAGCTCTCTTTTATGAGCGCTCTTGTCCTTCTGTACAAAGCTGTAATGAAAAATTTGTTTCAAGCGTTCTCATTGATATTTCTTAGCATCATAAAAATACACGCTTTAAATGCTTTTTCTGCCTTTGACTGTAAGGCGCTTCCTATTTGTGGCAATACAGCTTTTTGGGTGCACAATCCGCTCGCACCCTACCAAAAAATTCTGCTCGTTCCATCTATCAAAATCGCTTTAAAGAGGGTGCGCTAATAAATGTTTATTTTAAATTTGTAAGCACTTCATTAATTATTGTTAAGTCATTAATTAATTATTTTTGATTATAGTTAATTTATAAATAACTATTATGAATGGTGTTGTTATGAAAAAGACAATTCTAACTTTGATCTCTTCTTTGTTTTTATCAAGTTCTGATTCGCAAGCAACTCAAAAAATTATAATGGTTTCTGGGGCACATGTAGATGTGGTTGAATTAATAGAGAAACTACCCGTTAAAGATATAAGTGAATTGCCTCTAAGAGCGCAGGGTTTAAGGCATGATAATCATCTTATTCATCCTTATGGTATCATATATAAGGGTGTGCGCTACGTGGAAGGGCATGCAAAAATACTTGCAACGAAACACCATGTGGAGAACAAGCTTGCCTGGTTTAAAGGGCTGGTGGACCATGTGCGCATGACTTCCAGAAGACACGCTCATTATAATATTCATGAATCTTCCACCATTCTCGACGAAACCGTCGAGACCTTGCAAACGAAGTTGGAGGAGATAGTGGAAAAAGCGCCTAATGCAGAAGCTAAAAGAAAGTTGCACGAAGACGGATGGAAAATGATTCATGGTCTCATGGGTGAATTGCGTCCTGAAGTTGCGGATCATAAGCTTACCCATCTTGCAAATGGGTTATCCGCGCTTGTTAAGCTGGATGGTATCATCGATAAGACAGAGTCTGCGCCTCACAAAGAAGAGCTGATCCAACACTTAAAAGTGAAAGCGTGCGAATTGCATAACCAAGGTGTGAGTTTAGCGGACATTCAAGAGAACGCGCCCAATGCTTTTGGTGGGATGGATGAGGGAGAATTGGACAATCTCATGAAGGAAAATCCCGACGCAGCTGTTAAAGCCATTAAGGCTGGAAAGCATCACCTTCAACACCCCTATGATGTTGCAAGCCATTGCGCTAAGGTGGCACCAAGAAATGCGGCGCTTACTCCAGTTAGCCAATAAACATAAGGCTTAAACTCACTCTCCCGTGGTTTGATTTTAGAAGACGGGGGAGTTTAAGTTTGAGAAAACCCCCTTGCCTTCAATTGCGAGAAGTCATCATTTTTTAAAAAACCTCAAGACGCCTTTGCAGGGGGATCAAAAAATCCTTTCAGAGACTCAATTTTAAATGCATCTGTCTTCACGGCCATATCGCCTGAAAAGGGGTATTCCATACAAAAAGCAAGCCCAAGGTTAAACCCAATGACTATGCTGACGACCGCCATGGAAAACAAATGCACTTCCTTGTTTCTATTCTCTAGAATGGCAATCAAAGTCACTAAGAAAATAGCGCCCAAAATGAGAATAAAGCGTAAGTGATTGGAAAGAGAGCTCTTTGTAAATTCAAGTCGGGCCGCTCTCTTAGAGATGAGCACATTGAGCTTGGACACAATGGTTGTTAAAAATATTTCCTCCTGTTTATTTTGAGGGGCGTACGACGATAAGAGCTCAAAAAGCACTTGCCGCACATGGTGGATCTTAGGGCTTGCTTTGCCAATGCGCATGAGAGGCCATTCGTCATACACAATTGCTCTTGCGTAGTTGCCAACAGCTTGCCTGATCTCTTCTTTTATGGGTTTTATTCCTGTGCTGTTGTTCATAATGGAGCGAAGTTCATAACTTTCTTTGCTGGTCTCCTTGTGTGCTTGTGAGTTTGCTTGCCAAAGGGTTACAATCACAAATCCAAGCAAAAACGCGTAGTTTGCGCTTATAATACCAATGAGTGTCGTCAGGTAAGGGTTATTATAAGAGTCGATAATGTGTTTAAAGTATCGCCTTAAAACGAAATATACAGTGATCGAAATCACTGTAAGGCCCACACAAAAAAGGGCAATATAAAGCCAAGAAGGTAAGTAATTTAAAAGTTCACGACTCATGGCGGAGTTTCCTTTTTTATTGTGCAAAAAATCCCAAATCAGAGGGGAGTGGGAATTTTTGCTCGCTTCTTAAACAAAAAGATATTAGCTCTTTATTTGACCCAGTTGTCGCACCATCGTCAACTCATCAGGTGCACACCAGTGCTCAATAATTTAATACGTTCTATTTGCATTTGACTCACTTTGATCGATTTGTTCGTTGGCGCCAAGCCAAAAAATCACCCTTATGTGTGCCGTTTAAAATCTCCCCGATTTTATCGTAATCAAAAGTTATATTACAGATTTAAGTGTT
>JAIESS010000191.1 GCA_019745755.1 Alphaproteobacteria bacterium | reverse complement strand
GCAACAGTGCTTCATACACACCGTGTTGATGCGGCCCAAAAACTGAGTTATGCCATAGCAGAGGAGCTTCCATCACTTAAGCTTGGGGAGGCGCAGTTTAAGGTGGATGTGCAGCGCCTTGATATAAACGATGCTACGGAACATGGCTTGGATGTTATTGAGTTTCTTTTCTCGGCTAACCCAGGGATGGCCTTACAACCCATGGCAAAAGTGGCATCAGGGGGGGAGCTTTCACGGTTGATGCTTGCGCTTAAAGTAGCCTTGTCCTCATCATTGGGAGAATGTCGAACGCAAACCCTTTTGTTTGATGAGATTGATAGTGGGGTAGGGGGAGCAACAGCAACGGCCATTGGCTCGCGTTTGAAGAGGCTTTCCTCACAACAACAAGTTATTGCTATTACCCATTCCCCTCAGGTTGCCTGTTTTGCTGATCATCATTATAAAGTCATGAAGTCCGTTGTGGGTGGAAAAACTTTTGTTGGGGTTGAAAAAATCGAAGGTGCTGTGCGTGACGCAGAGCTTGCGCGTATGTTGTCGGGTGAGGTGATGACAGATGAAGCACTCAAAGCTGCGCAGTCTCTTATTCAGCAAGCTCAGACTATGTCGCAATAAAAAGATTTTCATTCCGTTTCTTACAAAAGGGTTGATCAAGGTAAAAAAATCACCTCTATACAAAAGGGGAGTAAAATGTGAGAATACATCCATGTAATTTTGTTTTTTGTATTTTAAAGGCAATGGAAACGAAATAAATGAATGTCCAAGTCATTTTTTTGTAGAGGTATCAGTCGATGGCGCATATTTCACCTCCTCTCTACACCCTGCAGCCTCTCTATCTTGATTTATTTCTTGAAAATCTTGCCTCAGAAAAGGGCGTTGCAGCAAATACCATAGCGAGCTATCGATCCGATATTCTTCTTTTTTTCAAAACAACGAACAAATCTACGCCTATGATTGATGAAATAGATATTCTTAACTTTATTGAGGATATCAAAAAATGTAAAACAGCAACGCTCGCCCGCCGTTTATCGTCCCTGCGTCAGTTTTTTAAATTTTTGATCACAGAAGCACTTATTCAGGATAACCCCACACAACGTATTGATCATCCAAAAAAAGAAAAACGACTTCCCAAGTATCTGTCTGAGGAAGAGATCTCACGTTTGTTTCATGCGCTTAGTCAAGATGATCCAGAAACGATTCGTCTTCGCGCTATTTTAGAACTTCTCTACGCGACGGGCTTGCGTGTGACTGAACTTATAAATCTTCCTTTATCCTGTTTTGCAAAAGATTCAGAAGATTTACCGTTTCTTATCGTCAAAGGAAAAGGGGGTAAAGAGCGCATTGTCCCTCTTAACGCCCCTGCCCTAGAAGCTGTTTACAAATATCTTCCCTTTCGGCGTTACTTTCTTGAAAAAATTGGTAACCCTACTATTGCGGCAAAGGCTCAGCGCTTTCTTTTTTCTTCCCTTGGCGCTATGGCTCATATCACACGTCAACGGGTAGGTCAGCTTATTAAATCAATAGCAACAGACGCTGCCATTGATCCATCCCGGATTTCCCCCCATGTCATTCGTCATGCCTTTGCCACGCACCTCCTTCAAAATGGCGCCGACCTTCTCTCCATTCAAAAATTTTTAGGGCACGCTGACATCGCAACAACAGAAATTTATACCCATGTTCTACCAAATCATTTGACAAATATGGTCACTTCGTATCACCCTTTGTCTAAAAACAAGACCTAGATCACATCAGTTAATGATCTGGACATATTCGTTAATAGGGATTCTATGCATTATTTAGATTTTGAGCGCCCCATTGCTGACCTTGAGGGAAAAATAGAAGAACTCCGCCATCTTGCTAATACAGGCGATATGAATATTGCGGAAGAGATTTTACGTCTTCAGGCTAAGGCGGATAAGATGCTTAAAACAACCTACGGCGCCCTTTCTTCATGGCAACGTGTGCAAGTGGCACGCCATCCTGATCGTCCTCAGTTTTTTGATTATCTTACGAGCTTTATTACCGATTTTATGGAGCTTGCGGGCGATCGTTTGTTCGGTAATGATAACGCTATTATTGGTGGTATGGGTCGGTTTCAAGGTCGCCCCGTCATGGTCATTGGCCAACAAAAGGGGCGCGACACAGAATCACGTATTAAACATAATTTCGGCATGGCTCAACCCGAAGGCTACCGTAAGGCCCAGCGCCTCATGCATCTGGCGGAGAAATTTAATCTCCCCATTATCACCTTTATTGATACAGCGGGAGCCTACCCTGGTTTAGAGGCGGAAGAGCGCGGTCAAGCGGAAGCTATCGCAAAATCCATCGACGTCTGCTTGTCTGTTAAGGTTCCTCTTATTAGTGTTATTATTGGTGAGGGTGGTTCTGGCGGGGCTATTGCCATTGCAGCGGCTAATAAAGTGCTCATGCTTGAAAATGCAGTATATTCCATTATTTCGCCGGAAGGGTGCGCATCTATCTTATGGCGCAGCGCCACAAAAGCTAAGGAAGCAGCTGAAGCCCTTCGCCCTACAGCGCCTGATCTTTTTAAGCTGGGTGTTATTGATGACGTTGTCCCCGAAGGCCTCGGTGGTGCCCATAGAAATACGGAAAAAACAGTGACAAACCTTGAGCAAGCTCTTGCAAAGGCCCTTGCATCACTGAGTACACTTCAAGGAGATAAGCTTGTTCAGCATCGCCGTGAAAAATTCCTGGCTATGGGCAACGTGGGACTTTAGGAATTATGGTTGTAAAAAAGCATATGTATATCAAGAAAGAATGAATTTTAATTTTATGGGGTTTTATTATGATACATAGATAAGGGGCTGTCCTAGATAACCGAAAAAAGTGTTATAAAGGATGGTACGAGGAAGAGTCGATTAAGCGCGCATAAGCAACACAAATTACTGTGGCATTTTGTTGCAGGAACGACGGCAAGATGTGCAAGCAAGCTTGTGAACGCAAATAAAAACACCGCAGCGCTTTATTTTCAGCGCCTCCGAGAGCTTATCGCGCATCAGATGGTGCAGGAAGCGAGCGAGATTTTTGAGGGTGAAATTGAGGTAGATGAGTC
>JAIESS010000053.1 GCA_019745755.1 Alphaproteobacteria bacterium | reverse complement strand
AAATCACCATGGGTTGGATCTTTCGGTGCCTCGAGAGCGACTTTACTCAGATCAAGGCCATCAGACCAGGCTAATTCAGCCGCTTTTTCTTTAATAGTTGTGAGAATGAGAGTGTGAAAGAGCGTAAAAAAGTTCATAAAATATAAATTACAGATCATCAATTATCAAAAAAGACTAGCTCACTTTTCAAAAAAACGCATCCAAAAAAAAGAGGAAGAATATAAATAAGAAAACATAAAAAAATACAACCAACGGATTACCTCTTTTAAAATCTTCACTTTTTGTTAATTATTTTTATTCACACTAACTCTCAGAGGAAGGGTTCAACCCGTGATGTATGAGCAATGAAACTTATTTTGAGAAAAAAGAAAGAATTTGTCTCCCATTTTCAACAGTCTGTCCTGAATCAACGGCATCCGGATTGGGTTGAGTTTATTGCTGCTTTCTTTGAAAGTGCATCAACACAGATGTTAAAGGATCCCACGGATAAACATCTTTTCATTCAAGTAAAAAGATCGTGGGATTTTTTTCAAGGCCACCAAGGGAATAATAAACCGGTTATTCATTATCATGTGGATACAGAACATCAAAGGCTTTGTCTCGATATTATCCAAAAGGATCAGCCTTTTATCATTGAAACACTTAAAAATGCCTTTCATTATCACGCCCTTACATCGGATATTATCTTTCACCCTGTTTTCAAGGTAAAGCGGGATGTTAAGGGGAATCTTCTCCATATTATATCAAAGGAAAGCAAAAATCCCGCTGATTATTCCTATGAATCATTGATTTCCTGTGAAATTCATTGGAAGGGAAACGAACAAGAGGCAAAGGCCATTATTGACGATATAGAGTGGCGGCTTAATCTTATTCATTTGACGGTGGATGATTGGCCTAAAATGCGCAAAATCATTCAAACAAGTTATTCTAAAAAGCAACACCCAGAATCCGATTATTTTGATTGGTTGTTCCATGATAATTTTCTGTTCCTTGGGCTGCGTACCATTGAAACATCAACGGATAAAACAACCATACGTTTTCCAAGAACAGTAGGGTCTCTTGGTATTTTTAAAGATGACGTACTGGCGCAAAACAAAAATTTTAAGGGGACAGGGTTCAAACCCACAAAAAAATCATTGTGCTTTCATATGACAAAAACCCATATCAGGTCCCCTATTAATAGACCTGCTCGCGTCGATATGATTGAATTTTTTGATGAGCAAAAAAATGTAACGCACCAAATGATTGGTATTTTTACAAGGCGTTCCTACACGCAATCAAATTTTAAAATTCCTATCATTAAAACAAAGGCAGAGCATGTTTTTGATCAGTTCGGCCTTAGGCGTAATTGGCATGATGGGAAAATGCTTGTTAAAGCCCTGGAATCCATTCCCCATGACGAGTATTGGCATTTCTCCCAGGATGATTTATATACTCTTTGCGATGATGTTTTAAGTTTTCACGAATTATCCTTACCCACCTATATCGCCCAATTAAGTGAGGATAAATCCAGTCTCACTATGATTGTTTTTATTGGACGCGATCGCTACAGCATGGATCTCAAGAAAAAAATGGGAGATTTTCTTGCAAACCACTTGAACGGACAATTGAGTTCTGTTCGTGGCATTATTGATGATTCACCCTTCGCACGTTTTATTTATGTTGTTAGTGCCATTAAAAATAGCTGGCGGGAAAATGGTTTGAAGGATGTCCTTGAGGAATTAAGCCTCAGCTGGAATGAAAACCGTCATAAGCTATGCCTCAAACATCACGGAACAGATACATTTATTCATACCTTTGATGGAAATTACCAAAAGGATTTTACCCCCGAACAAGCACTTTTTGACTCTAGTCTCATTACAACGACCAATAGTACCCATACGTTTGCACTCAATGCCACATTTTCAAAGGCTGCCCTTGAAAAAACATTTCAAAGTCACCTTGATCTGCGTGTTATGCGTTTTGAGCAATCCGTTGTTTTATCCACACTTATGGATGTGCTACAGAATTTTGGCATCACCGTTAATCAGGAGAAAACCTATGTTTTAGAGGGGGGGCGTTACTACCTCCATGATTGTCTTGGTAATATTCCTCAAGAAGACTTATCAAAGGAAACAATAACCCGTCTTGAAGGGTCCATTGTAGAAACTCTCAGTGAAAAAAGCCCCAATGATCCTTTTAATAAACTCATTATCTACGCAGATTTTTCACCAAAAGAGGTCCATCTCTTTAGGTCCTATGCTGAGTATATGCAGCAAATAAAGCATCCCTATGGGTTCCATTTTATTGCCAATAGTTTGGCGGAATTTCCCGGCATTGCAAAAAGCCTCCTCACGCTTTTCAAGGCACGCTTTGATCCTCATGGACAAAAAAGGGATCTTAAAAAAATTTTTGAGGCGTTTGAGGATCAGCTGATGACCGTGGAGTCTTCTGCTCAAGATGCTCTTTTTCGTGATATGAAAAACATGGTTCAGGCAACACTTCGCACGAATTTCTTTTTGGATAGACCTTATATTAGTCTTAAATTTTCCTGCGAGCTCATTGACGCTTTACCAGAACCAAAACCCTTGTATGAGGTGTTTGTGAGTTCTCCATTAATGCAGGGGATTCATTTGAGAAGCTCAAAAATAGCACGGGGCGGCATTCGTTATTCGGATCGCCCTCATGATTTTAGAAGTGAGGTCCTGCAATTGATGCAGGCACAAAATCTTAAAAATGCCATTATTGTACCTACGGGAGCAAAAGGTGGTTTTATTCTTAAAAAACGAAATCCCTCAAAAGAAGATGTCCTTGAAGCCTACAAAACCCTTATTTGCGGCCTTTTGGATCTTGCGGACAACCGTATTCAGGGTAAGGAATGGCATAATCCTGGTACTGTTGCTTATGATGATTTTGACCCCTATCTTGTTGTCGCAGCGGATAAAGGAACGGCGACATTTTCAGATACAGCCAATAACCTTGCAACGGATTATAATTTTTGGTTGGGGGATGCCTTTGCCTCCGGTGGCTCTCACGGTTATGATCATAAACAACTGGGCATTACGGCAAAGGGTGC
>JAIESS010000006.1 GCA_019745755.1 Alphaproteobacteria bacterium | reverse complement strand
CCGTAAAAATTTTTCTTACATGGTGAACAACATTGACACAGTGAAGCACAGTGCGTAGTTCTTGAGGCACATCATTTTGGTTCAGATTGTCCATTGCTATCGATGGACCGCATATTAATGCACAATATAGCCACAGATAGAGCATTTTTTTGTTCCAATAAATATACGCATCATATTTTATATGATGATATATTTTTACAATAAATGCAACTTTAAAACAAATACATCAAATCAAAAGAAATAATATTGCTGATTTTTCTTTTTTATCAATAGGGGTCATGTCAAAACCTTGACCAAGTGTTTGATCCGGTGCGCTATAATGTGCATGTTGTCTTGTCTTATGTCTCAAGCCATATAAACTCTTACACATCATTCCTTCTAGCAAAAAAATAAAAAAGTCTCTATACTACGCCGGATAGGTGTCAGGTATATATGGGGGTATTCATGTCTGAACTTTCTCCATTTATTGATCAATTACGCGGACTTGTTGTCATGTCATCCGTTATTGGGCGTTCTATCAAAATTAAACGTCATGGTCATGAGTTCCATGCCTGCTGCCCTTTTCATGATGAAAAATCCCCTTCTTTCACTATCAACGATCAAAAAGGATTTTACCATTGCTTTGGTTGTGGTGCCCATGGTGACACCGTCAAATTTATGATGGATTATCATAAATTACCTTTTATGGAGGCATTAAAGCAGTTGGCTGACATGGCGGGTGTGGCCATGCCGACCATGAAAGTACGCCCCCTCGATAAAAAAGACGTAAAAGCCCTTGATCTTTTGGAGTGTACAACGGCTTTTTTTGAAGCGAGCCTAGGAAAAAACACCTTTGCCATGGATTACTTGGCAAAACGAGGGCTTGATGAGGCTATCATCAAAAAATTTCGCCTAGGGCTTGGGACAAATGCCCTCATACAACATCTTTTGGATAAAGGATTTAGTATCGATGAGCAAATCAAAGCAGGTGTAGCCCTACGACGCTCTGAGGAAAGAGGAGCCGCTCCTTACGCACGTTTTCGTGATCGCCTTATGATTCCTATTTGTGATGGGAAGGGTAAGATCATTGCTTTTGGTGGGAGGGCCCTCCTTGATGATCAACAACCGAAATATATGAATAGTCCTGAAACGGACCTCTTTCACAAAAGTCGTGTTTTATATGGTCTTAATCATATTAAAAATGCCTCCGACAAAAATCCTGTGGTGGTGGTTGAAGGGTATTTTGATGTCATTACCGCCCTCCAAGCAGGGATTAACGCCGTGGCCCCTCTTGGTACGGCACTTACAACGGAGCAGATGCAGATCCTATGGCGATTTGGCTATGATCCCATTCTTTGCTTTGATGGCGACAAAGCGGGGCAAAAGGCTATGATTCGCGCAGCCTATCATGCTCTCCCGTTATTAAAGCCTGGGTATTCGTTCCGCTTTGCCATGCTCCCCGTGGGGCAAGATCCGGATAGTATGATTCGCGGTGGTGGTTCAAATAAAGGTATTTTGGCTTTTGAAGAGTGTATGCGCCAAGCAAAACCCATGGCGGATGTTTTGTGCGATTACTATATGACAACGAGTACGGGCACAACACCTGAAACCAAAGCAAGGCATAAACAGGAATTTTTAAAAGCCTTGGAAAGCATCGAAAACAAAGATATTCGCTCATTTTATAAACAAGCTTTTTTTGATAGAACCTATGCAAAAAAAGGAGGGTGCAAGGGATCTTCCCTCACAGTAGTGGATTCGAATACATCCGTATCTTCCCATAGCCTTGGTGATACAAATGCATTGACAGAAAAAATTTTACTTGTAACTTTACTCAATCATCCCACATTAATATCAGTAATGGCCGAACACCTTGTTCAAATGGACTTAACGTTACAAGGAGCAACGGAGCTTGTTCAACACATAATGGCCTCAGATGAAGGTACTTGGGAAAAAGGCCCCCTAACGTTGGATCACCCTCTTTGCAGCCTACTACAAGAGGACGAAAATTTAACCCGCATGGCCCCTTTTGCACGTAAAGAGGCATCCCTTGAGGAGGCTGAAGCGGGATTCTTGGACAGCTGGAACCATTATACGGTGAAAACGAATTTAAAACGCGCACGAGATGATCACAAAAAGAAGCTGAAGCAAAGCTGGGATTTAAACGTGTGGAACGCCCTTAAACATATACAACTTGATTTACAAAAATTTTGATCGACGAAGGAGAATTGATTCATGGCACCCTCTAAAATGACGCGAAAGGAAGAAGTTTCTGAGGATATTGAAGCACAGGTTGATGTGCCTTTGATGGAACTCAGTAAATCTAATCCTGGTGTACGCCGTCTTATGGCCAAGGGAAAAGAGCGAGGTTATGTGACTTATGACGAGCTTAATGAAGCCCTTCCCCAGGACCAGTTAACGTCAGACCAGATTGATGAAGCCATGACTATGATTGCCGATATGGGCATCAGCATTGTGGATTCCGACGAAGAAGTTGATGACTCCCTTGTGGTGACACAAGCCGAACCTTCCCCTCGAAGTGAATTTGCTTTTGGTGATGAAGAGGCCGAAGAAGTTGAGGATACTGCTGGCCGTACGGATGATCCTGTGCGTATGTATTTGCGTGAAATGGGTAACGTTGAGCTTTTGTCCCGTGATGGTGAAATTGCCATCGCAAAACGTATTGAATCTGGTAAAGAAATGATGTTGGGCGGCCTTGCGGAAAGCCCTGTCACAGCTAAAGCCATTATCCATTGGTTTAGCCTTTTAGGGGAAAGTAAAATCCTTCTCCGTGATATTATTACCATCGACACGAATAGTGGCTTTGATGAAGATGCAAGCGAGGACGACGATGAGGCATCCGTTCCTGAGGAAACTGTAGCAGAAGCCGTTGAAGCTATTGTCCACGAGCTTTCAGACTACGAAGCGTCCATGCTACCCAAAATTATGGCTCAGTTTGATGACTATGTGGCCATGTATAACAAGCTGAATACCCTTCGCACAAATATTTTAAAAGATCCAAAGGCAAAATCGCTCGCTGACCATAAAGA
>JAIESS010000193.1 GCA_019745755.1 Alphaproteobacteria bacterium | reverse complement strand
CTATCTCATTCAAGGTTATAGCCTTTTCAAAGATCGCACACTCCTCACCTCTGAGATCCCCTTAACCCTGGTTTACTTAATGAGGAGCCCTTGAGGCCTTCCTAAACCTGCGCAATACCTCAATTACCCTCAGAGTATCATCAAAATAATTAATAAAAGGGAAACACTTTCGAAGAAATCTATGCATTATAGGGAAACTTTATGGGGGTGAGGAATAAGACCAATAAGACGTATGGGAGCCTCTGTACCATCAATTGTTTTTATGGGAAGAGCCAGGCTGTATGCCCCTACAGGAGGCAATGCAGTTAGATTTGCAGCATTCTCAACAATATATTTTCCTGCTCCTAAAAGTGTTGCATGAACGGGAAAGCTACTGTCCGGACGATCCGGTGAAATGGTATCAATACCGAGTCCAACAATACCTCTCTCCATAAGTAATGCTGCTACATCTTCCGATACAGACGGGAATACGAGGTTATTACGGTAACGCTCTGGCGTCTCCCAATACCTCTCCCATCCTGTGTAAAAGAACACGCAGGAGCCAAATGCTATCTCACCATACTGTGCTTCAAAAACGTCAATATCATCCCTTAAAATAAGGTAAGACGCATAAGATTTATCCGAGACATCAATCATCACACAAGGTGCGATAAGATTATTCAGATTAAGGTCAGCAATACATATACCTCCAGGAATACAATGAGCAGGCGCATCTATATGAGTCCCCACACCGGCGTGCATCCTAATTTGCTGTACCCTAAATGTTACAGGATCACCACCATCCGAGTAATCTAATTTAATTTGATGCTCAAACCCACACTTCCCTGTCCATGACGGCACATCAGGGGAAAGCGTGTGAGTCAGATCAATAATGTGATAAGGAAAAATCATTGTATACTACCAACAGGTTTTTTTTGCATTGAATAGACCTTAATATTGAACCGCATCATTAAAAAATGAAATTTATTTTTAATGTATTATTTATAAAATCTCTTCATCTTTTTCAATATAGCTGATTTCTCTCGTGGACACACTGTCTTGATATCTTTCGTCATTTTCAGAGTATGGTTGCACAAGACAACTATCACATTCTTCTTGATCATTTTGAGGAAAAGCCTTAGATTCACACTAGGTTTCATAAGCCTTAATGTCGGAACGTAGCGCAGCCTGGTAGCGCACTATTCTGGGGGGATAGGGGTCGTGGGTTCAAATCCCGTCGTTCCGACCATTTTTCAAAAGCGCTAAAGCTAAAAGGCGTATCTCTGATGCTTCTCACCTATGTACCATTTCCAACCTTTAACGACGCAAAATATATCGCGGAAGAAATTCTTAAAAGAAAATATGCGTCATGCGTCAATATTCTTCCAAGTGTCTATAGTTTTTACCTTTGGCCGAACGAAGACGGCATCGAAAAAGTATGCGAAGCCAACGAAACCATTGCATTTTTCAAACACACTGATACACAAACACAACATATAAGGTCATACTTAGAAAAGGTTCATCCTTATGATTGTCCAGCTATTATAAGCATTGAGTGCAAGGCAAACAAAGGATTTGAGGCTTATCTTACGTCTCATCAAGCATCCCCGTGACCACTTCCCTCCCCTTTTATCCTTGGCGAAACACAGACGATAGCATTGAGCTTTTTATACGCCTCACCCCCAAAAGTGCCCATAATCGTATTCAAGGCCTTTTTTACGATAGTACAGGCAAAGCTTTTTTAAAAATAGCTGTTACCTCACCTCCTATCGATGGCCTTGCCAACAAGGCTCTCATTGATTTTCTTGCAAAAACACTAAGCTGCCCTAAATCATCTATTACCCTTACAAAAGGGCATACTGACCGCTACAAAACCCTCCTCATCACCTCCATGTCCGTCCCTTTTCTTCAAAAAACGTTATTACCGTAAAGATTTTGTTAACTTTTAGCCCCTTAAAATGAACCTAAGGTGAAATTTTATAGGGTGAACATAACATGTACCCACTTATCCTCGGTATCCTTTCCATGGCATGGCAAACATCTGCACAGGCCGAGATAGCAAAAGATGAACGGCATCAAGAACCTCGCAGGTCATTTCAATATACATCCAGTCACAATGAGGATGAGGCAAAGACACTTGAAACATTTAAAGAACATGACGACGATGCTGAACTTGAACAAGCCAATTTCACACCCACAAAACATAAAAAAGAGCGTCAAAAAGCAAAAATAAATGATAAGGCACGGGACTTTTCAACTCATCGCACACACAAAGAAGGGGAAGATCTGGAAAAAGTCTCACTCAGGGAGCAGTCTATTGAGCCTACAACTCGCCAAGCAAACGCAAGAGCACTAAGTATTCTCTCAACGATTAACATCCATCAGCATATTCGAGTCGAAGAAATTAACCAAAAAATTGACACTCCCTTTTCTGATATGCATAGCCTTAAAGCCGGTTAATAAAAAAATATATAAAAAGTATGTAAAAAACTTCTTTTCTTAACACATTTTTAACACTTTTCTGATGAGATATTATTAAGGAACATTACAACTTAAAGCGAGAATGACATGGTTGAAAGCTTACAACACAAACTCGATCGCGTAAGACCTCCACGCGTTCAAATCACATACGATGTGGAAATTGGTAACGCCATCGTGATGAAGGAACTTCCTTTTGTCGTCGGTATCATGGCGGATCTTTCCGGAAAACTCATTGACCCCCTTCCAAGACTACGGGATCGTAAGTTTGTAGATATTGACCGTGACAATATTGAACACATTATGAAATCTATCAGGCCGCGCCTTGCGCCGCGGGTAGCGAACAAGATTAATCCACAAGAAGAGCATATGAGCGCGGAGCTCTTCTTTGAAGATATTTCCGACTTTGAGCCACTCTCCGTCGTCAAGCAAATCCCTGAATTAGATAAGCTCTATAATGCGCGCGTTCGCCTCAAAGATCTTATGACAAAACTTGATGGTAATGACGCCCTTGATGATATGCTTCGTGCCGTTATTACGGATGCTGATAAGCGCACTGCATTTAAGG
>JAIESS010000058.1 GCA_019745755.1 Alphaproteobacteria bacterium | reverse complement strand
TCTCTTTGCAGGATTGTCATTGCTCCAAGCAACACTGACGCTTCCCGGTATCGCAGCGATTGCGCTCACCATTGGTATGGCCGTGGATGCGAACGTGCTTATTTATGAACGTATTAAGGAAGAGCTTAGGAATGGCCTTCGTCCTATTGCTGCCATTGAAGCAGGCTATAACCGTGCCATGACAACGATTATTGATGCGAACCTGACGTCCCTTATTGGTTCTGCCGTCTTGTTCGAATTTGGTACGGGCCCTATACGAGGATTCGCCGTGAACTTAGCGCTCGGTATTCTTATTTCCATGTTTACAGCCATTGTGTTTACGAAACTCATCGTGGCGAAATGGATTGGTCGTAAACACAAAACAACTCTTCCCATATAGGATTTATCATAATGGCACTACTTAAAATGATTCCCTACAACACAAAGATTGACTTTGTGAAGTTACGGGCTATTCCCTTTGCAATCTCAATTTTTGTGATTCTAGCAACCTTGTTCAGCCTCAGCACACGGGGCATTAATTACGGCATTGACTTTCTTGGCGGATACATTATCGAAGTACGTTTCCCTGAAAAACCTGATGTTGCGCAGCTGCGTGAAAAATTAAACAAACTCGAGCTTGGGGAAGTTGCTTTGCAAACATTTGGTGATGCTGGTGATGTGCTTATTCGTTTTGAGCGCAAGGATGATGATGCGTCGGGGGAGCAATCAAAAGTTGTTGCAAAAGTAAAAGAAGCCCTTGGCGAAAAACTTGATTACCGTCGTATTGAAACCGTCGGTCCAAAAGTGGGGCAGGACCTTGTGAACAATAGCCTTAAGGCCGTTGGGTTTGCTCTGATTGCGATGCTTGCCTATATTGCCCTTCGCTTTGAGTGGCAGTTTGCGGTCTGCGCCATTGTGGCTCTCCTCCATGACTGTATGGCCATCCTTGGATTGTTTACCTTTGGTGGCTTTGAGTTTAAAGAAACGGCTATTATTGCAATTTTGATTACGGCGGGTTACTCGATTAATGATACCATCGTGATTTTTGACCGTATTCGCGAGAATATTCGCAAATTCCGCAAAATGCCCTTGCCGGAGCTTATTAACAAAAGTGTGAATGAGACGTTATCCAGGACCATCCTCACAGCATCCACAACACTTCTTGCCGTGACGGCTTTGTACTTTATGGGAGGGGCTGTGATTTCTGAATTCAGTTTGCCGATCCTTATTGGTATTTTGATTGGGTCTTTCTCCTCCATTTGTTTGGCATCACCTCTTCTTCTTTATCTCAATGTTAAACGTGGCGGGGATGATAAGAAAGTGTCAAAAGACGATGCGCCCGTTGACAATGCTTTGGCGCGTTAATAATGCTGATACGGGGCCGAAACACAAAAATTATTGCAACACTCGGTCCCGCATCTTCCACACTTGAATCCATCGAAGCCCTTTTTCTTGCGGGGGCTGATGTCTTTCGCCTCAACTTTTCCCACGGGGATCATGCAGGACACCTTAACAATATAGAGATTATTCATACCTTAGAAGAAAAGCATGGGCGCCCCATAGGTATTCTTGCTGATCTTCAAGGGCCTAAAATTCGTATTGGCACATTTGAGGGTGGCCCTGTGACCCTTGACAAAGGACAGAATTTTGATCTCCACCTTGATCCGATTCCAGGTGATAACACACGTGTCCATCTTCCCCATCCTGAAATTTTTCATGTTGCTACAGTAGGGATGGATCTTCTTCTTGATGATGGGAAGATTCGTCTGAAAGTAAGGAGCGTATCATCGACTGTATTGAGCTGTACCGTGACTATACCCGGAGTACTCTCCAATAAAAAGGGCGTTAATGTACCGGGGGCACACTTACCCATTCCCGCCATGACGGAAAAGGATGAGCGTGATCTTGCCTTTATTCTGGCCCAAGATATTCCATGGATTGCTCTCTCCTTTGTTCAAACACGCGATGATATTGATCATGCGAAGTCTATCATTAATGGCAAGGCTAAAATCGTTGCAAAGCTTGAAAAACCTCAGGCGATAAAACATCTTTCAGCGATTGTTGATGCGAGTGATGCCATTATGATTGCACGGGGCGACCTTGGCGTGGAGGTTCCCCCGGAGGAAGTGCCAAGTATTCAAAAACGTATCATTCGTGCATGCAGGGCCACAGGGAAACCCGTCATTGTGGCAACGCAGATGATGGAGTCCATGATTGCATCACCAACACCAACGCGCGCGGAAACATCGGATATTGCCAATGCAATTTACGATCATGTGGATTGTGTCATGCTGTCGGCAGAGTCTGCATCGGGAGCTTATCCAAGGGAGTCTGTCGCCATGATGCACCGCATTTTGCATCATACGGAAAAAGATATCGTAAGCGATTATCATGTTATCAAGCATAGTGCTCACACGACTCTCTCTGATGCTATCACAGCCGCTGCACGTGAAATCACACAACATTTGAATGTGAAAGCCATTGTAACCCTCACGGCATCCGGTGCGACAACCTATGCCGCCGCTAAGGAACGCCCTTATGCTCCCATTGTGGCCCTCACTCAAAACAAGCGCACGGCGAGGGAGCTGTGTTTATGTTGGGGGGCTTACTCTATTGTGGTGGACATTGATAAATCTGTTTCGATTGACATTCTTGCCGTGAATCTTTTGAAGGAGAATAAGTTCGCCCATGCTGGTGATAAAATCATCATCACCTCCGGCATTCCTTTTCAAAAAGAAAGCACCAACGTCCTCAAAATTGTTGAAATCGCTTAAGCTATCCTATTATTTTTCTATCCAAGAACAATACAGCTAGCTTGACACCCCATATCAGGCTCATTTCGGAGTGTTTTGCGGCGGTAACTAAAAAAATGCTCTTCATTTGTAAATGTATTATGAGGAAGTAAATCGATCTGAGAGATACCCTGTTGCTCCAATTCATGGTGTACAAGTTTGGGGAGATCAAAGAGGAAATGCCCTGGGCGTCCTTTGCTTTCTTTAAAAAAATCGTTAAAGACGGAGAACTGAGGTAGGGTAGGGTGATTC
>JAIESS010000065.1 GCA_019745755.1 Alphaproteobacteria bacterium | reverse complement strand
GATGGGGATCTGAACAGTAGGCTGAGGAATACTATAGAGATTGACAGGCGCATAGCCATGATATGTAACATGGGTGGTATTGTTATGAGGGGGGGCAATAGACGGAAAAAGAACTTGCATTATGCCCTTATGTAAACGCTCTTTTTCTTCTTGTAGTTTATGGTTATAGGCATAAGAAATTCCATGTTGAATGGCCACAGATTGATTCTGTTTGAAAGCATCAAGTTCTTTATTTTTTGCCTCAAGTTCATTTTTGATAACACTTTGTTGAATATATAAGGCCCGATTATCTGCTTCTTGCCACGCCAGCTTGCTTTTTGTTTCGCTGATTTTTTCTTCTGCATCTTTAAGTTTTTGATCTGCTGCCATGCGCGCTTTACGTTCTTCTTCAAGTTGTGCTTTAAGATTAGCTGTATCGTCTTGGGATCGTTGTAATGCTGTCAATTGTTTTTTCAGTTCTTCTATCTCAGCATTGGCTTTTGTATTTTTTTCTTCCAAGATGTAGCGTATTTTTTCCTGTTCAGTTTCCCGTACCTTAGCGGCGTGATTCTCTTTTTGATACGTGGGTTCTCTTATTTTACTAGCACGATTCTCTGCTTCTCGTTCTGATTTTTCCATCTCGCTCTGTTGTTTTAATATTGTCATTTTTTTATGCAACACTTTATTTTCCGTTTTTACAGAGTCAAGAATTTTTTCTGATTTTTCCTGTTCTTCTTGGCTTTTCTTTTTATGTGCGGCTATTTCCTTTGCCATATTTTCATTTTTTTTTCCTATCTCAGTTATTTTTTTTTCAACAGTACTTAGGTTTTTAGCGAGTGTTTTCTCTCTTTCTTCAGTCACTATATTGGCTTGTTGAAGCGTTGCAATGCGCTCATCTTTTTGTTTGGAGAGAACCTCTAAACTTTTATTTTTTTCCATGAGTTGTGTAATAACCGTGGTGGATACATTCTGTGCCTGAAGAGCCTTTTCGTATGACGCCTTTAATGTCGTAATTTGAGCGAGTAGATCATCATCATTCTGTAGGGATTTTGATGTCCAATCTTGAAGAAACTCACCGATAGAACGAACATGGCACAAATCATTCCACATATCCTCAATTTCTACAAGCCATGATGCAATGGCTTCCTCAAGCGTATGCATAGCTAATTGTTTATCACTCCAAAGTTCCCTTCCAAGAGTAATAATCACAAAATAATGATGGGGTAACAATGTAGATTGATGGTCTGTATTCTCATCAATTTTTTTTATTTCAGCCTTAATGGCTTTTGATCCGGTTTGAATATCCTGTGCCGTATAAGGTTTTTGATTCATGATGATTAATTCTGCAAACGTAAGCTCTATCTCTTGTGTGGCAATCGTTTGGCTGAAGTTATCTTTCAAAATAGTAAGTGTGATATTCATTTTCTGAGACAGTTCCTCAATATACGTCTCTCCATCTTCCAGAAGATAAGAAACAAGATAATTGTTAGGATGAACTGTTGTGGCAGAAGAGCTGGATGAAGGACTTTGATTGTGACGCAGAGTATCCTTATCTGCGCCGTGAGCAAGAGACAAACTAAAAACACAACCCAAAAGTATTCTTCTTAACATAATATTTTTTGCACCAAAGAATTAATGATATTTACGTGCATGATTAGCGCACTCATTAACATAATTCAATAATAATATTTTTAGAAAAAACGTATGGGTTGCGTCTCTATTCCTACACCTGAAGTATATGGATCTCTGTCACCGGTTTCTTGCCAAAACGCGTGTTGGTATGACGGCGTAGCGTCTGAGCAATAGCGTCTTTCATATTCTTATGATCCTCGATAAGGGTGCGCTTTACAAGGTCCGAGAGCTCATTTACAAACTGCTGGCTCTCTGTACCAGGTTCCGTGAGACCATGGATGCTCATGCTTGGTTCCCCGTGGAGTTTGCCACCCTTTTTCAAGGCAAGGCTCACATGAATGGCGCCATTAATGGCAATACGACTTCGTTGTTTCAAAATCATACTGTCATCAGAAATAAGGCGGGATCCATCCATAACCACACGTCCCACAGGAATGTCATCACGCACAATCTCTGCACGCTCCTTAGTGCCCTTTTTGCTTGCCAAACGAATCAACGTACCATTATTGGGGATGACGGCATTAGGAATTCCACATTCAAGACCAAAGCGACGATGTTCATACAAATGGCGTGCTTCACCATGGACGGGGATCAATGTGTCGGGACGTACCCACTCGAACATCTGCTGAAGCTCATCACGATGAGGATGCCCAGAAACGTGAATATCTTCTTCAGCAGCTGTAATCACCGTCACACCGGCGCGTGTGAGTTTGTTTTGAATAGCACCAACAGATTTCTCGTTGCCGGGAATTGTCCTGGCTGAAAAAATAACCACATCGCCCGCACCAAGGCGCACAGACGGATGGGATCCGTTGGCAATACGGGCAAGAGCGGAGCGGCTTTCACCCTGGGAGCCAGTACACAAAATAAGTGTATTCTCATCCGAGAGATTTTTAAGTGCATGATCATTTTGAAATTTAGATGTACCGCCCAGATATCCTGCATAGCGCGCCGCCATCTCCATTTTCTCTAAGGATCTCCCAATGGTCACAATGGTTCGACCCGTTTCCTTGGCCGCCACGGCTGCTGTATCCATACGCGCAATGTTGGAGGAAAAGCACGCCACAACGACGCGTTGCTTAGGATAGCGTTTAATCACATCAATCAATGTATCGCGAATATCGCCTTCGGATCCTGATGTACCCTCATGAAACACATTCGTGGAATCGCACACCATAGCAAGAACACCTTCATCACCAATCGCTTTCAAACGCTCACCATTCGTGACTTCTCCCACGAGTGGTTTTGGATCAATTTTCCAGTCCCCTGTGTGCATGACCGTCCCGTAGGGAGTACGAATAGCAAGGGCATTGGGCTCAGGAATAGAGTGTGTCAGTGTAATAAATTCAATATCAAAGGGCTTGAGGTTAATACGTCCGCACAAGGGTACTTCTGTGATGGATGCATTCCT
>JAIESS010000142.1 GCA_019745755.1 Alphaproteobacteria bacterium | reverse complement strand
ATTGTGTGCGGCGGGGATTTTCACCGTAGCGACCATCATTGGGACGACGGCAGGGCTGAACGTAGGCTGCATTCCATGGCTTTCCTCCAAGAGATTTGAGTGTCGTTGCAGGATGAAATGTCCCGGCCCCCATCTCCATATCATAGGGTTGTAAAATAACACAACCGTAGTCGGCCCAATATTCCTGGAGTTTTAAAATAATATGTTGGAATGACAGTTTCATACATCAAAATGGAGAAAATCTTACTTGAACTTAATCTAGGCGATGGCTGGCTTGCAGGTCAAGGATTTGCTGTGTTGACCCCTTCATGAAAAATGCGAATTTTTATGATTTTGTTAAGAGGTTGTTAAGTATTTACAGTGTACGATCACAATAGAGATGCTTTGACAGCTGTGAAGTACTCTACCTCTGCGTGAGGAAAAAATTATAGAAAATTTTAACTTTCTGAAAAAGGGAGCTGAGACTCTGTTTTTTTCAAAAAACCAGAAGGTCCCGGGGGAGGACGGTTTCCCCCACCCTGAGGTCCCACCGAAGGGTGAGTATGGTGGGACCTATCAAAATTAACCTTTTGTTAATAATTGTAATATTTGGGGGGAGACTTCGTTGTAAACAATTGTAACAATTAGCCCAAATTGGCCCAGCGTTGATTCAAGTCATGTGAAATCGCAGGCATAGCATAGGATGGTGGCGCAGGATTTGTTGCGCACACACATCCTTTTTCATGATGGGCTACGTCGATCACGGAAAGCATTAGGTGTAAATTGAGTTCACCATAAATTTTATCTGTAAATTTTAACCTTTTAGTAACTTTCATCTGTAACACTGGGACTTAAGAGAAAGCATATCGGCCATAAGGGACATCAATGATTTATGAATTAAAAAGTACAACACCTCAGATGGAAATTGATTTAAGAGGGCGACTTACCTTTTCTGATTATTCTATTTTTAGGGAAATCAGTGACTATCTGAATCAATTTAGTCCGAAATCGTGTCTTTTAGATCTCAAAGACCTGGAATTCATCGATTCGGCGGGGCTTGGTATGCTCCTTATTGTGCGCGATAAAGTCACTGCTAAAAATGGCACAGTTGTTTTAAAAAACTCCCAAGGCCAAGTGAAAAAAATGCTAACCCTGGGAAATTTTGAGAGCCTCTTTAGTATTGAGTGAGTATGTGATGTGACGACGAAGATAGAACCAAAGACAATTCTTTACCACGGCGATATTGCCCTTTCGGACTTCTATAGGGATATTGACCGTGGTTTTACACATTTTTTTCAAGCTGATTATACACATCCCCTTTATGCTGTGAGTGATGATGATACATTTGTATTGAATTTAGCACCAAAGCATTATTTTTCTCTACCTATCATTGAAATCGTAAATTATTTTATGGCTAAGCGTTGCGCTAAAGGGTTGTCCTCTATGTCACTGACGGCTCTTCATGAAGCCATTTCAAACTCCCTTCTTTGGGGCTTGCTTCAAGTGGAAAGGCCCAGTGATATGTTTGATTTTCACACCATCATTGATAAAAAATTAGCCGTTATCGAGAGAGAGAAAAAAACAATTTGTATCACTGTTCAAAATAATCCTCACCTTAAAGTGCGCATTATCAATCCCTATGATAAGGATTTTGATTTTAATGACTTTAAGTCAAATCCGTCCCCTTATATGCGAGGAGGAGAAATTATGCGCATGTTTAGTGATGTCTCTTATGACAAACCTAGGCACACCCTTGAATTGACGTTTGGAGATGTAGACAATGTTTATCAAACAGTCGCTCAATCCCAATAGTGCAACAATTTATAATTCCAACATTCTTGTTGTAGATGATACATCTTTAAATCGTGAGCTTGTCTCAAGCTATTTGGAGAGTGAGGGCTATACCCATATTGAAATGGCGGAGCATGGTCAGGATGCCTTGGATAAAATGGAAAATTTTATGCCAGATCTGATTATCAGTGACCTCCTCATGCCCGTTATGGGGGGGATCGAATACATCAAAAAAATCAAAAAATCCGACCAGTATCGTCACATTCCCATTATTGTTCAAACGGCTCTTACCACCAATGAGGAAAAGCAAGAGGCATGGTCTTCTGGTGCTAACGATGTTTTAAGTAAACCCATTCACCGTCTTGAGCTTCTCTCCCGTGTGAAGGTGCAACTTGTGACCATGCATATGATTAAGCAGCTCGAAAACTATTACACGATGGCCCAAAAGGATATTAAACAGGCGTTTACACTGCAAAAATCCCTCCTGCCAAGCGTTGATACCATTGCCAATATTGAAAAACGCTACAACCTTCAAGTTGACTATATTTTTGAGCCGTCGCGTTTTTTGAGCGGCGATATGTGGGGCCTTGTTGAGATTGATGATACCCAGCTTGGGGTTTGGATCTGTGATTATTCAGGAAAGGGTATACAAGCCGCTCTTAATACGTTTCGTATCCATACCCTTGTGCAAGAATATGCAAATTCAGCAGCAACACCGTCAGAAATGATTGACCTTATCAACAGGCGCTTTCACGAGATGATTAGCGTTGGTCAATTTGCGACATTTCTTATGGGGATTGTTGATATTAAGGCAAAAAAGTTTCGTTATGTGGGGGCTAGTGCGCCAGACCCTATTATATATTTCCCCTCCAAAAAGGAATTCGCCCTGTGTGACGGCGCTGGGCTTCCGCTCGGTGTAACAGCCAACGCCCTCTATCCAGAGCGTCAGATTGATGCACCCAAGGGAAGTTCTATTATTTTATACAGTGATCTTTTATGGGAACCAAAATCCCTTCCGGGGGTATGCCTTCTTCCTGAATATCTTCCGGCCTTCATGGATGAGTTGCAGGGCAAGAACCTTGTCTCAACCCTGCGGACGCATCTTGATATGCTCGGTGATATCAAGCTTAATGACGATCTGACTTTAATCGAAATTAAATTATAGTTTTAAATGTTACACGTTCAATAAATTCCGTTAAGATTTGGATAAAGGCTTTTCCATTGATTTGCGTAATTTCTTGCA
>JAIESS010000037.1 GCA_019745755.1 Alphaproteobacteria bacterium | reverse complement strand
TTCGATGATTTGACGTGTCGGAAGGCCTGTGCTGATGAGATAATAATAGTATGCACTCACGCCAATCAAACCAAGGCTCACCACCAACATACCGGTAATAGCACCGGATTTAAAGGCAATATCAAGGGCGTAGCGAATACCCACGCGAGCAGCTTCTGCCGTGCGAACGTTAGCTCGAACAGAAACATACATGCCAATGTAACCAGCTAAACCTGAAAGGATAGCACCAGTACAAAAACCAACGGACACAAGAGGAGAAAGTGTCCACGCTAATATAATAGCAATCACGATACCAACCATAGCAATGGTGGAATATTGACGGTTAAGATAGGCTTTTGCCCCTTCTTGAATGGCGGCTGCGATACGTTGCATATCAGCATTTCCTGTCGCAGCAGAAAACACTTGTTTACTTGTAATAAGTGCATACAGAAGGCCCAAGACGGCGCTTCCGATAATTATTTTAAAGATAGGATCCACAAAAGATCTCCTTGTTACTATATGTTTAAAGACTTAGGTGGGGTGGGCTGAACTAGAATGCACCAAGCTGTATCTAGCTAGGCTCAACTCATTATACCACGTACACCACTTGGGAGCCAGAATACGCGAATTCATAAGATTTTGCAAATGCCGTAAGAAAAAGCGTGGCTGTGTGTGCGACTGCGGTTTCTTCTGTGTTTTATTTTAGCTGTTGTAAGAGGTCGTTAAGCTTCTTGCGTTTTTCATCACTGGGTTCCCACGGTTTAGGACGGAATTGGAATGGCTCTCGAAGACTTGCTGCAATAGTCGCATCCATGTAGGTGCTTTTTGCTTCAAGGATGTTACCTTGAAAGTCAAGCTGACTCCTCTTGCCACCAAGCTCCTCCGGCATAAACATTTTTAATCCAGAGCTATATATTTCCCCAATACTATAAGTATCGGTATATTGAGATCCAGTCATATGGGTTAACTGCCTTTCTATCTCTGCAAGATTAATTTCTACAGAACCCTCTTCTTCTTTATCAATGGGGAGAGCCACATCTTTATTCCCCGGATCCACATCGTTAAGGAGTTTTCTTTCCCTTTTGAGAGGAGGACGGTTAGCAGATAATCCCCATTCTGGAGGATACTCAGGGTTAACCCAAACTTGATTATTACAATGTATGCTTAAAGTATCTGGGCCACCAAAACGCTTCGATAATTTCTCTTCAACTTCTGTTTTAGGGGGCTGATTCCCCATCCATGCAGCAGTCTGTTCTGTTGGAATGGGGGCACGAGAAGGTGGGGGATAGCGACCCCTTGAGAGTCTAGGGAATTCCCCTGATAGTTCCTGTTTTGGTGCCACATCTCTTGCCCATGGGGAGGATAAAAAGATGAAGGAAAGTAGGGTTACTTTAAAAACAAGATTCATACCAGATCTCCAACATAAAAGGGGGTTATACCTTGATTATATCACACTATTTTAATAGGGGGATCTCCGCCCCCTCTATTACCACGCTAAATCTTCCCAAAAATCCATGGGTGTGTAGATGGGCTTGCCATTCATCAGCATGCGTAATTGAAGGCCGTATTCAAGACGCGGAATGAGCTGTTTCATGACCACCACAAAATCTTCGGTTTCCTCCTTTGTATCCGGCGTGAATGTTTCGATAAAGGTCCAGAAATAGTCCAGATTAGCTAATCGGGTAGAGTTTATTTCGTATGTGGTTCCACTGTAGCCATCATCGACCGAGTGCGACAAAATTTTCTTTAAATTTGTTAAAAGATTTTCCTCATCGCTTGCCAGCATTTTTTCTTGTTTTACAAACATTGAAACCTTAATCATCCACATTAAATGATACGTGTCTAAGTTGTGATAATCTTTTGGAGATTGTTCAGAAAACCATTTCAAATCACTCAGATAACTCTCTTGGGGACCATTTTCTTGTGTACGATTAGGGGACAGAGCAATAAAGCGAAGCGTTTCGTAGTTGTCCGAGTCCCTATTGATAAGGGTCTTTTCAAAATCAAGGCCTGTAATATTTTCAAAATAGTTCGTAATTTTATTTAAATCATCAATGTCCTGATTTCTTCCAAATGCTTTTTTAAAAGTATTTGATGCTAACGTGTTTTGAATCATTTCCTGTATTTTGTCTCTCAACGTTAAGAAGTAAACCTTGAGCGTCCACCAGTTCTGATGCAAGGGTGCTGGCACGCTATTGTCACGGACTATATCTGGTTTTATTTGTTTCAAAGTTAAAGCTGCATTTAAATGTGTGCGGAGTGTGTCAAGATTTGTATGCATATTCTTTTCTGTGGCCATAAGAATAGTATTATTTTTTCTCGATTCTAAATACGTGTTAATGTTTGTATCTTTTGGGTTATAACTTTGCGTCAGGTTATAACCGATTAGTGGTAAACCAAGATTTATAAATCCTCCTAAATTAAGCCCACCACCCAAATTATGAGATTTGATCGTATTATCATCTAAATGCCATAGAACATTGGGTGTTATTTTGTCAAAAATATCATTACGTCTTAAGTTGAGTAAATTCATGTTTGAAAATCCAATACCTTTTGCTGTAATGCCAGTAGCACCTAGTATATCGTGTACAGCTTTTATCTCATCTGGGCTGAGGGGTGTAATCATCCCTGGATTCTTTTTCTGCCACTCTTGTAATTGGCGCAGCCATAGATTTATCTCCAGGATTTTTTTAGCTTGATCATGGGGTAGGAGCCTGCTGATAAAGGGGTAGGTATCTGCTTGTTTTCCTGGGATGGGAATTTTAATATCTTTAAATTTCTCCATGATAATTGACAAATAGGCGAAACTTTCGTGTTTGTTTTCAAAATCCGTCAACACAGTTTTTGGGTCAAAATGCATGCGTTTGGTAAAGGCACTTATATCTGCCATCGTATTATTAATCAGGCTCTCCGCCGTAGTAATATAGTTCTTTACGCCCTGTGTATGAGCTAAAATTTCAGCGGGAACGTTCGTCATCGTAAGATTGTTAAAAGCGTTACTAAGTGCTGCCTTTTCTTTGTTTCGGTG
>JAIESS010000211.1 GCA_019745755.1 Alphaproteobacteria bacterium | reverse complement strand
CACTTATTTCCGCTTTAATTTTCTTCAATGCCTTCCCCCTTTGATTGAGACTGTTAGAGGTTAAGACAACCTTAGTTATTGTGCCTTTCGGTAAAACCCTATGTATTGTCTGAAATGCAGAGAGTAGACTATCGATATAACTATCTTTCATCTGAATAAAAAGCAATGTATCAGGATCACTGATCAGGGTTGGTCTTTCTTTCTTATGCGCACACATTACTTCCAATCGATTCATCATGTCTTCGACAAGGGGGGCCACATGAAAGAAGCGTCATTATGCTGATAGAAATGCACGCTGTTTTGATGAAAAATGGTTTGTTTTATGTAAGCGACAACATCAATGTTCTTTTGTAAGTCATTGAGCATATGCAGAGCGTTGACAACATCAGCGACATCATGTTGAAGAATACTAAGCGTTGGGATCACTTGTATGCCATCATCGTTTGAGATCATTATAAGAGATGTGCCCCGAAGTACCGACATATTCGATGCCATGGCTGATTTTATAAGGTCAGAATGGGTAAGCAGAAGGTTCAGCGTATCGTTCAGAGCGTGAAAGATTGTCCTGGCTGACTCTTCTTGAACCTTATTGAGAGAGTTTGCATTAAGAGCTTCATGACCTAATTTTTGTGTTAGATGTTGTGGTGCAGTTCTAAGCTTTGTGTCGATGCTCTGAACACCTGGATACAATGCTTGGAGGTTTTGTCTTGAAATTGTGGGCGCAATGGTCCGGATTTTATTGGGGTCTATTGGTTTTGATAAGCATGCCCACGATGCAGATATTGAAAGGCTCAAGACAATGGATATATTGAGTGCAATTTTAGTTAAATTCATTTTTTTACCTAAGAGAATTATTTTCTATTAGGTAATGGTGAATAAATAATAAATCAAGTTTTAATTTGACTATCGCACTGTTTCAATGAGCCTGTTGAGGTCACCGCGTTGGTCCTTATCATACCCCTTTTTATCGCTGCCCTGCGTCTGTACATTGAGTTTTGCCAAATTATCCGTCATTTTTTGTGTGTCTAGCTTTTCGGCGGGTTTTACAGTACGAGGCTCCTCGGATCCTGTCAAAGAATCTGCCATACCCTCAATTTTCTCTTTTACCTTATCCTCAATCACATCTTGAATATGATTATCAAGGTCCTTTTTCGCATGGTCATGCATGAATTTCAGTTGTTGGTTCATCACAAATTCTTGGGCATTGGGCGGGAGAATGGCCAAAAGTTTTTCACTGCCATTTTGCACCATGGGCATAAAACGTGCCTTTTGCATCATCTCAGGATATTGACTACGCGGCATGAAACTGCTGAGGGCAAGCTCAAGCCCACAGACAAGAAGAATGCCGCGACCTATACCAAAACCAAATCCCAGGGAACGATCCACACCACCAAGAGAACTGTTTTTAACGTAAGAGGAGATAATATGGCTAATGAGGCTGAAAAAAATGAGAAACACAATGAAAATGACAAAGGCTGCAACAACATCGGCAATCATAGTGTTTTGAATCTGCTGTTGAGCAAAATGGCGCGCTACGGGAAGAAGGATATAAGCAGCAACACCCGCTCCTATCCATGATATAAGACCAAGGGCTTCCTTTGTCAGGCCGCGCCAAATACCAAGCACACTGGAGAGAAAGAAAATGACAATAAGTCCAATATCAATAGGATTCATGATGTGCGGCACTCCTGAATGAGTTCGTTTAAATGACGAAGAGGGGTTATTTTAAGTTTTGACGTTGTTGTGTCGGTTCCAAGGAAAGCAGCCTTGAAACCGAGTTTTTCAGCTTCTTTGAGGCGTAAATTCGGTTGCTGAACCCGGCGGATCTCCCCCCCAAGCCCTACTTCCCCGAAATAGACGGTATCATGAGGAAGGGCTTTTTTCACATGGGAGGAGGTAAGAGCTGCTGCCACAGCAAGGTCACACGCCGTTTCAGTAATTTTAAGGCCGCCTGCCACATTCACATAGACATCCTTGTTGCCAAAACTCATGCCACAACGCGCTTCGAGCACAGCCAAAATCATCGCAAGGCGGGACGGATCAATACCCACCGCCGTACGACGTGGCGACGGGAGGTAGCTCGGTGCGATGAGGGTTTGGATCTCCGCTAAAATAGGACGTGATCCCTCTAACCCAGCATAAATAGCCATCCCTATATGTTTTGAATCATGATCATTGAGGAAAAGCTTCGAGGGATTGCCTACTTCCTCAAGGCCTGTCTCCACCATATTAAAAATGCCAATTTCATCCGTGGGTCCAAAGCGGTTTTTAATGGAACGCAAAATGCGGTAGGGATAATGCTTTTCCCCCTCAAAATACAAAACTGTATCCACCATATGCTCTAAAACTTTGGGGCCAGCAAGGGCACCTTCTTTTGTGACGTGACCAACGAGGACAATCACAACATTATTATCCTTGGCACATTGAATAAGCTCAAAGGACGCTGCCTTAATCTGCCCGACACTCCCCGGTGCTGATTCGAGGGTTTGCGTTGCCATGGTTTGAATAGAGTCCACGACAACAAACTGAATATCTTTTTCATTTTTAAGGACGTTAATAATGTCGCTCACGGAGGAGGTCGAGGCTAAAAGTACGGGGGACTTATGAACCTTCATACGCTTTGCACGAAGTCGAATCTGATCAACCCCCTCTTCACCTGATACATACAAACAGGGCGTATGAGCGCTGAGTTTGCTACCCACTTGAAGGAGGAGTGTCGATTTACCAATACCAGGATCACCCCCAACAAGAATGACGGAGCCAGGCACAATACCGCCACCACACACACGGTCAAATTCTTGGATACCTGTTTTTAAACGATCAGGAAGCTCCGTCGCCCCCTCAAGAGACACAAGATCCAGACGCGTTGCATTGGAAAGTACCTTAGCAGGTTTAGCCGCAACGACTTCTTCAATAAGACTATTCCAGGCAAAGCATCCTTCGCATTTACCATTCCACTTACCGTGCCATGTACCGCACTCACGGCATA
>JAIESS010000002.1 GCA_019745755.1 Alphaproteobacteria bacterium | reverse complement strand
TCTGATTACCCTTTGAATAATTGGCTTCAACGAGAAACTTTTCTTCCACTACAATAGAAGTCTTCCCAAAACAACCTCGATGAAACAATTCAAAGGGATCTTGGGTGGACTTTATTGGTCAAGGATTTACTGTATTTTCCTTGTCAGGGGAAATGTCAGGTTATTTTAAGTTTAAGTGTACGGATGAAATCCGCGGCCTGATTTCTTCCCTAAATAGCCTTGATTTATATAGTCATTGAATAGAGCACAGGGGCGGTATTTTTCACCAAGACGGGCATTCAAATCGTTCAAAATAGCAAGACATGTATCCAAACCAATAAGATCTGCAAGAGCCAAGGGGCCAAGAGGATGGTGGGCACCAAGACTCATGGCCTTGTCAATATCATCTGCCGACGCTACGCCTTCTTCAAAAATATAAGCAGCTTCATTGATCATGGGAAGAAGAATACGATTCACCACAAACCCAGGTGAGTCCTTTATGGTAACAGGAATTTTCCCAAGACTTTCCACAAATGCAATGGCTTCTCTATAAGTTGCCTCATCCGTATGAAGGCCTTTGATAACCTCCACAAGAGACATTTTGGGAACAGGATTCATAAAATGAATGCCAATGAATTGATGGGGGTTTTTTGTAAATTCAGCAAGTGTACTAATGGAATAGCTTGAGGTGTTGGATGCACGAAGATCGCTTTTGCAATGATCCGCTTGCTGCCAAAAATGCTTTTTAATTCCCATATCCTCTGCAATCGCTTCGATAATGAGGTATGTTTCCTGATGAAGGAGATCTGATCCTGCCGTTACATGAGACAACTGCTCTGGGGTAAGTTTTTTAGAAAAGCGATCATATGCTTTTTTCCGTTGCTCTTCTGATAAGTCTACTAAATGCACACTGTATCCAGAGACAAGGCAAACTTCCGCAATACCACATCCCATTTGCCCAGCACCCACAACTTGAACAAGCTTTTGCATCATTGTATATCCTTTTGTAAGGTTGGCTTCATCATAGGTACCGCTTTCGATATCAACCGCGGTCCAAGCACGCGCTCCACCTCTATTTGCGTTGTTAGACCCTCATTTATTTTAAGCATAGCATCATCCCACAACGTTTCTTTCCCATATTCTTTAAACCGCTTCATAAAATCATCAGAGCCTAAATCACGACGCATACTTTCATCGATGAATAAACATTCACTCAAACATGTGCGCCCACAAAATCCTGTATAGTCACACCTTTCACACCCCTTGTGATAGCATTGTGTGCAGATTTTGCGCACAAGTCGTTGGGAGACAACGGATAAGAGGTGGCTCGCAAGAAGATCTTCACTGATCCCAAGATTCATAAGACGGTAAGGAGCTGACAAGACATCATGGGTGTGTAATGTGCTCAGAACAAGATGCCCCGTCATAGAAGCACGTATAGCCATTTGCGCCGTATCCTCATCACGGATTTCACCAATCAAAATAACATCGGGATCCTGGCGTAAAAGTGACCTTACCCCCTCGGAAAAACTCATATTCTGTGTAATTTCTGATTGTCGAATCCCTGAAATTGCGTACTCTACAGGTTGCTCAAGGGTCATTATATTTCGGGTTTTACTATCCATCTCGGATAACAGACCATATAGAGATGTCGTTTTTCCTGATCCTGTGGGACCCGTAAAAAGAATAATTCCATGATTATGCTTAATACAATGACGTAAAATCTGTTTATGTTTATGAGAAAAACCAAGGCTATCAAAAGATAGGAGTGTTTTGTACTTATCAAGGATACGAATGACAATATTCTCCCCACTTACCGTTGGATGGGATGACACACGAAAATCGATGGTCCTGCCAGCAAAGTCCTGATAAAAACGGCCATGTTGGGGTTTACGTTCCTCCGCCACATCCATGGAAGCTAAAATTTTAATTTGTGTTCGAAGGCTGCCCCAATAATCACTATGAAGCTCACGCATAGGTTTTAACATACCGTCCACACGCAAACGAATCACAAGATGTGTGGCCGTGGGTTGAAAGTGAATATCCGAGGCATGCGCCCGAATAGCCTCCATAACAAGAGAATTAAGGTCATGCTGAGGTGAAACGGCCCCCCCCTGCCCTGCCCTATTAGGAGCGTCATGGATGATTTCTTTAAGGACAGCAAAAACTTTTTCTGTTACCCCATACGGGATAATTTTTTCCTTGAACTGGTGATGGAGTTGATCCCGAATCAAGATATTTTCAGGATCGAGAAGAGCAACATGCAAACCCATGGCATCCTTTTTAAAAGGAAGAGCATGATGAGTATGGGGTGTTTCTTGATAATCCGGATCATCAAGAATATCTTTGTCCATGCACTCCATTCCAGGAAATGCAGGCACACCTGTATAATCTGATAAAATGGCGATGAGTTTTGACTCTGTCAAGAAACCCTTATGACAAAGAATCTGACCCAGTTTTTTATGAGGATGATGGCTTTGCTCTCGCAGTGCAGCTTCCATCTGGGCCAACGTTACATGGCCTTCTTCCACTACATAATGCCGAAACCGTGACCGTGTCACATAATTATCCAATATATCAATCTCTACAGGATTGTATGCCTAAGGATCTTAATGTTTGGTTAATTATAGTCTATAGAAAAAATGAATAAGCCATGCAAAGGATACAGGAAATAGATAGCTTTGGAGGGATTTTTTTATGACATTACTCCGCAACTATACTTTCTTCAATAAAACCGCATAGATGGTGATAAATCACAAAATAAGCTTGCTGAATGAGGGGCATGACACTACACGGCACGCTGATACTATGGTCTGGATAGAGTGCTCAACACATTAGGAGACTTTCCGCTCGTTGTAATAGCAATACAGATGCCGCCCGCTTGGGCATGAACCTCCACTTGGCGGGTAAAGACTTTAAAAAACGATGAATGGGAAGAGCAGAGATGGTGGTGGGCAGGTTACTCTGTTGCACGGGACGATTTTCTTGTAGAGCTGCATGAA
>JAIESS010000200.1 GCA_019745755.1 Alphaproteobacteria bacterium | reverse complement strand
ATTTGTGCCACGCAAAAGGTTGGAAAACCCCGCCTTATCACGTTTTTTCGCTCACAAATTTCATAGATCCCTATACGGAAAAGGTGCTTTTTGGCGATACAATTACACCGATCAAAAATTCCAAACTTGGAGTCTCCTTGGATGGCACAGATTGTATAGGGCGCTACGTTCCATCAGCTCCCATGAGGGTTTGGGATGCCGGCATCCCTTCCATTGGAAAGCCCGATGATTCATTGGGGCCCATCCTTCAAAAAGTCGATGATGCTTTTAAAAAAATGACCTTGTAGGATGATGGAGAACTCATTTAACGCTCTTAAATTACTTTAACCATTTGTTATATTTGGCTTTTTTGACATAGCTTGCACAAAAGTCGAATACGGATTAGTATCAGGTGAATTAATCATATGAGTGAAGGACTCACATGCGCTCTCGACCTCAAGTTACTAATATCTTAGCTTACTTAGTCGATTTGGTTACGCGATGGTTTTTCTTTCTCACCAAAATTTTTCGAACTATTCACATTGATGCTGAACCACACTTACCGCCTGAGGCTCTTAGTTGCTGGAAGAAGAATATTAAAAATGCCTCCGTTTATGTAGAATATGGCGGCGGCGGAAGCACGCGGGCCGCACTCACAATGGGGCCAAAAACCGTTATCACCGTTGAAAGTGATCCACGTTTTTACAAAGCACTCAAACGTTTGCGTCATATCGTGACCTATATTCCGCTTTATGCAAATATTGGATTCACAACAAAATGGGGCCAACCTCTTTTTAACTTCCCGAAAAACGCGTGGATGAATTATCCGTTAGCCCCACTCATGGTGCTGCACAAGAAATCGCTCATGCCTGATCTTGTCTTGATTGATGGTCGTTTTCGTGTGGCCTCTACCCTTGCGATGATATTATATTGCTTTAATCACAAAACCGTTTTTCTCATCGATGACTTCAGAGACAGACCGGAGTATGGCGTGGTGTTGGATTTTCTCGAACCGATCGCCTTGCATGATCGCTTACTTGAAGCAAGAATGCGAAGCACTATCAAACCCCATGAAGTCACTCTGGCCTTTTTAAAGTATATGCGCGATTATCGCTAAATTTTTCATTCATTTCCCCTTATTTTATCATCCTCAAGTGAGCATTATAAAATTAAAGGTTTTCAAAGTATTGAGGCGCACTCAAATTTAAGTGTGGGCCCTTATTCCTCGTATGGGGAACGCAGCTTTGATGTGTGAGTACGTCGCTCATCAAGGTAGGCCAAAAATTGCTGAGTCACGATCGTGCGCTCAATACTCTTTATAATGAGTTTACTGGTCAATTTAAGACGATTCAGTGCAGACGTATTGTTCTCATGCTCATGGTTAATGAAAGCATCTAATTGCGTATAAAAATGAGCGAGCGTGATATTAAATGGCTTTGCCACATTCACGGCGACTGCCGTATTGCCCTCAAACTTCCATGTGGCGTTCATGGCGTCAATGATTTTAACATACCACCCTTCAAATTCACTATTATCTTTGCTTAAAGTGAGCCCTTGAATACGAAATGATTCAATCTTATCAAGCAAAACTGGCCGAAGTGCGGCAATTTGGCGATTGATGCTTTCTATACAGTGGTCTTTGGAGAGTTCAATTAACTCCTCCATATATCCTGAAACTCCTTGGTCGCTCAGGCCATTATTTGACAGTTTGAAGGGTAATTTGAGGATTTTCCTAACACCTTCCACCGTTAAACCGTCGCATGGTTGTTGCCCTTTGGAGTGAATGAGACCCATGCTGGTCGTCGGTGGAGAGGCGTGAATCTGTTCTTGATCTCCTTGCGTATCGTCCGCTTGAAGGGGCATTACTGACACAACTGCCGTTAAGGGGAGCGCCCCTAAAAGGAACCATAATAATTTCTTCATTTTCCTTAAATCCTTTTTTGAGATAAAACGCATGTGTTAAGTTTTGTCATTCCAATGAGGTATGTATCAGACATCCAAAATTTGACTTGACCTTCGCCTTCTTTCCTGTGCTTCCGCATGTCGATGACTTTCACGTATCACCGTTCTTAGATCTTCTGTGCGTGTCGCTGTTGCTTCAATCAAGTAGGTTTTAAATGCTTTGAGTCCTGCCCCTACAATAAGGCCAACTGTCGTGACTGTGCCAATAATCGTGGCTGTATTCGAATCTAAGGTTGCGTAAGTGGTAATTCCCGTGCACACAGCACCTCCAACGAGGGTAAGCGCAATGCCGAGATCAACCCATCCTCTGGTTATACGAAAGCAACAAAGACAACACCGATAATAGTTATCCTCACATCCCGATACATCTTCCTGCAAATCAATATCATCGCCTGAGTTTTGTTGACTATTACCCATGTGTATCCTGACTTCCCTTTTTGGTGTCCGATCATCAACCTCAGAATTACTGTCATCGGGAAGAACACCCCCTCCACCTTGTGCAAGAACAAGAGTCGGCACGCCAATAGAAGATGGCGGAATGACGGATCTATCACTGATCTCCACTTGAATTTCATTGTTTTTTTTGCGCCTTGGCGGTGTATCATCTTGCTCTTCTAGACTATCCGTACGACTCGCCCATAGGTCAGTAGTTCCGTTAGAAGCGCTCACACATAAAATGAGCACTGCAAAAACAATAATTTGTGTGATTTTCCTGAAAACCATAATGTTTCATTCCTGCTTAATTACAAAACAAAAATCAAATAACGTCTTTCAATAAAAACTACACAACAATAATTAACAAAACATTTAATTTAATAAATAGTTTTTTGATTAATTTTAATAAAATGAAATAAAAACAAAAACTTATATTAAAAAAATAATTTTCATCTATTTCAAAACCTTAAGTAGCAATTAAGGTTTTTTTAATTCTTTTGAAAGTATTTTTTAAGAATCGCATGGTCAAATGCCAGGGTTCATTAACCATTGGAGGATATATAATGAAATTAACTCAATCATACGCTAAAAGTCTTGTTCTCTC
>JAIESS010000083.1 GCA_019745755.1 Alphaproteobacteria bacterium | reverse complement strand
TTTATACACACACACAAAAGACCATAGAGGGGCAACCCGATCTGCGGGAGGTTGTAGCGAAACCTGAAGCTATTGATACTCTTAAAGGGATGTTGGAGCAGGTCATTCTCAAGGGAACAGGACGACGGCATCTCTCCCCCATAGCACAAAAACATGATATTCGTATTTTTGGTAAAACGGGCACCACGAATGATTGCAAGGATGCTTGGTTTGTAGGCTTTGTGGGCAATCTCGTCATCGGGGTTTTTGTAGGCTTTCCTGTACCACGTCCCCTTGGTGATGATGAGACAGGGGGCAAAGCCGCCGCCCCCATTGCAGCGGATTTTCTTGATCAGTATTTCACGGGTAAATTATGGGACGGCGTAAAAAATCCAAGTAAGGATCGTGACCTTTTCATTGAATCTATTCCATTTTCTCAGTCATGATTTTTCTTTGCACGCAAAGCTTGCTATTCATAGTCAAGTCAGCCATCATCATTGCATATAATTTTAATTACCTCTCCTTCGCATAGGATTATAAGGTAAAAGAAGAGGTTTTTGCGTCACTCCATGTCAAATCTTGTTATTCTTGAGTCTCCCGGAAAAATAAAAACCATTAGTCGCTATCTTGGCAAAGATTTTAATATCATTGCCAGCTATGGTCATATTCGCGATTTACCTTCTAAAAACGGTTCTGTGGATCCTGATAACACATTCAAGATGGTGTGGGATGTAAGTGCTCGATCACAAAAATACATCGATAATATCCTCAAAGAAGTTAAAAAAGCCGATACCATTTATCTCGCCACTGACCCTGATAGAGAGGGTGAAGCCATTTCATGGCATATTCTTGAGATGCTCAAGGAGAAAAAGGCTCTCAAAGATAAAAAAGTAGCCCGTGTCGTTTTTAGTGAAATTACGAAAACGGCTGTGCAAAATGCGTTTAAAAATGCACGGGAAGTGAACCAAGACCTCGTGGATGCGTACATGGCACGAAGAGCCTTGGATTATCTCGTAGGGTTTAACATCTCCCCCGTTCTTTGGCGCAAACTCCCCGGATCCCGTTCCGCTGGGCGCGTGCAGTCCGTGGCACTACGACTGATTGTACGCCGCGAACTTGAGATTGAAGCGTTTACAAAAGAAGAATACTGGTCCATCACCGGTGATTTTCTGACCCCGAAAAAGGAAAGCTTTTCAGCGCGTCTCACACACTTGGATGGGAAAAAACTTGAAAAATTCTCCATCAATAGTGATGTTCTTGCAAAAGAGGCCGTAGCAACCCTTGAAAAACACGCCTATCATGTTGCTAGCATTGAGAAAAAACAAGTCAAACGCAATTCCGCTGCGCCCTTTATTACATCGACGCTTCAACAAGAAGCTGCGCGTAAAATTGGCTTTAGTGCAAGCCGCACCATGCAAATCGCTCAAAAATTATATGAAGGTATTACGGTCAATGGGGAGAGTACCGGTCTCATTACCTATATGCGTACGGATGGTGTGCAGCTTGCGGCGGACGCCGTCACATCTATTCGCGCACATATTGAAAAAAATTATGGCGACAAGTACGTCCCCACAGCGCCCATTATTTACAAAAGCAAGGCGAAAAATGCCCAAGAAGCCCACGAAGCCATCCGCCCCACAGATATTTCACGCACGCCTGAATCCCTTCGCTCTTACTTGGATGATACGCAGTACAAGCTCTATGATTTGATTTGGAAACGTACCCTTGCATGTCAAATGACCCAAGCTGTATTTGATCAAGTCAGTCTTGATATTACTTCCGCGGACACAAAGCATCATTTCAAGGCAACAGGATCGACCCTTGTTTTTGATGGTTTTTTGCGTGTGTATCAAGAAGGCCTCGATGATGCTAAAGCATCCGATGATGATGAACGGTTACTTCCTAAAGTTAATGAAAAAGAGCCGTTGGATTTAAAGACACTTTTGCCAAAACAACATTTTACAGAACCACCTCCCCGCTACTCTGAGGCGAGCCTCGTGAAAAAATTGGAAGAGCTTGGTATTGGCCGCCCGTCTACCTATGCGAGTATTATTCAAGTGCTTCAGGACCGTGATTATGTCTTTTTGCAAAAGCGCCAGTTTACCCCGAATGATCGTGGCCGCATCGTCAATACGTTCTTGGAAAATTATTTCAAACGCTATGTCGAGTATGATTTTACAGCAAAGCTCGAGGAAGAACTCGACGAAATTTCCGATGGCAAACGCAATTGGTTAAAGGTGATGGAGGCGTTTTGGCAACCCTTCCATAGCACAGTGGGCGAGGCCATGACCCTCGATATCACATCAGTGATTGACCAACTGCAAAAAGATATGGCGACCTATCTTTTTGGTGAGAACAAGGATAATCACTGTCCAAAGTGTAATGTGGGACATCTTGGATTAAAACTCGGCAAGTTCGGTGCATTTTTAGGATGCTCTAATTATCCGGATTGTTCTTATACACGTCCTTTGGTTGATGACGCAGGACACCAAGCGGATGGTGACGAAGGTCGTACAAAAGCCGATGAACCGCGTGTTATAGGCACAGATCCCGTAACGGGCAATACTATCATGGTGCGAAAAGGCCCTTACGGCTGGTACTTGCAGTGGGAAAATGAGTTTGAGGAAGTAAAACCTGCCCCTGTTAAGCTCACTAAAACGGGAAAAGTAGCGAAGTCGACAAAAAAACCCGTGGCGCCGAAACCCAAACGTGTGGGTCTTCAAGCGGGAACAAAGATTGAGTCCTTGACGGTGGAAGAAGCTATGTTCTTCAAACAACTTCCCAAACCCCTCGGTATATTCCCCGACACAGGGGAGCCCATGGATGTGAATATTGGTAAGTTTGGCCCCTATGTACGCGTTGGTAAAATCTTTGCTTCCATCCCCAAGGCTATTGATTTTTTCACTATTAATTTTGATCAAGCTGTGGATCTTGTTCAAAAAAAGATTAAACGGGGTCCATCAACCCGCAA
>JAIESS010000161.1 GCA_019745755.1 Alphaproteobacteria bacterium | reverse complement strand
TTCCAATGGACACGACGCGAAGCTTAGCACCTTCAGGGAAAAATCGTTTCGCTTCGGCAAATGCTGAAGTGGATGGATCATTGGCACCAACACCACCATCGACCCAAAGATCGCCATCGATTTCCTTTCCTTTAAAATACGTGGGAGCGGCACTGGTAGCGCGTGCTGCGTCCCCACTAATTTTTTCACTATGCGTTTTATCCCAACTGGAGAGCACTTGTTGTTCACCTTTTGTGACGTTGTATGAAGTGACACCAATTGGCTTTGCTGAATCAGAGAGTTTCTTATCACCAATATTTTCTTTAATAATCAATTCCAATTGTTTAGCACTATATTTAGTTCCTAAAAGTCCGCCAACACTTCTCAATTTCTTTGACGCGCTGCGTTGGAAAATCAATGGACCATTTTCAACATAAAAATCAAGGATTGCACTGGCACTTTTACCTTCCGAGAGCATGATGGCAATAAGTCCTCCTGTTGAAGTTCCAATGATCATATCAAACAGTTCATAAGTCTTTTTACCAGTTTTCATCTCAAGAGCTGAAAGAAGCACTAACGTTCCAATGCCGCGTATGCCTCCACCATCAAGAGACAAAATATTATAACTTTTTTTAGTCATGTCGACTGGTGCGATGACTGCCGTTGCAACACAATTGTTGTCCGCCAGTGGTTTCAGCGCTAATGGGAGTTTGTTACGAGGTGTTTTGCACAAAATGGCCTCAGCATCTGTTCCAATCGCCTTTGCCGATTTACCAAAAGCGGCTGCAAGTGATGCAATATCTGCTTTACTCGTAGCGCTAGATGCCTTATCAGCGCATTTTGATTTCATTGCATCAGCATCATCGCTGCACATAATCTTAAAAAGTTGTGCAAATACTGTTTTTTTGCAATTGTTACCCGCAAAAAGGCCGCTTCCTCTCAAAATTCCTTGCTTTGAACAAATTTTCTTTTTTGCATCCTCTGGTTGGGACGCTTTGTTAATAATTTCAACAATTTGAGGGGTGAGCGAGTCAAGCAAGGCCATGCCAGGCTGCGCTAGAGTAAAAGAACATAAGGTTAAAACTAAGGTAGGAACGATAAATTTATTTATCTTTTTTAAAATTTTCATGCTTATTCTCTTTTATGTTAAATATTTAGCTATAATAATTATCAGCCATGTGTGTTAAAAAAGATTTAATTTTATTAAATTTCCAGTATAAATAAAGGCTCTGCTTTCAGTTGAACACAAGGATTCGAAATGGTTTTGGGATGCACGCTTGTTGGTAACGGTCAATCGAAGGTGATTGTTTCACATGACTGGCTTTCTGATTGTTCAGCTTATGAGAGCATGATGCCTTATTTGGATACTGACCAGTTCACATTTGCTTTTGCTGACTTGAGAGGATATGGAAAATCTAAAAAGATTGCAGGAGTTTGCACGGTTGAAGAAGCATCTGATGATCTTTTTGTCCTTGCAGAAAGCCTAAATTTTGGGAGGTTTCATTTCATTGGGCATTCCATGAGTGCCATGATTGGCCAGTTTATGGCAAGCCTTCATCCTGAACGGATCAAGTCATTGTCACTTATCACACCGATTGCAGCAAGTGGCTCTCCCATTCCTGAGGTGATGCTTAGCTTCATTCAAGATGCGACGCGTTCCAATGATTTCTTTGCGGAACAAATGGTGAATTTCATGTCTGGTAATCGTTTAACGCCGACGTTTCTTAAATATAAAGTGAGTTGCTGGCGTAAGACTTCAGAGATGGAAGCAAGATTAGCGTATCTCTCAATGTTCTCTGAGACTAATTTTTCAAATCGCATGCGTGGTATATCCACCCCTATCCTCGTCCTTTTGGGAGCCCACGACGCAGAGGCAAACTCTCTTGAGATGATGAAAAAGACCATCCTTACGTGGTGCCCTAAAACTGAGGTTTCAATCATCGAAAATGCGGGGCATTACCCAACACAAGAGACCCCCGTTTATTTGGCAACTCTGATTGATGCGTTTCAAAAGAAACACGATTAGGCACTGTTTTTTTAAGGTTTACTGCTTTTTTGAGTTGTTTGCTTTAAGATGCATCATCTCATAGAAATAAGATTCAAACAGGTATGAATGAACCATGAATGAGCAAGATTTCAATGCTAGCGAAAAACGAGGTCGTCTTGCCTTGAGCGTGTTCGTCAAACTGATGCTCCGCCCCTTCAAGTGGTATGTGGTTTTTTTGTTTTCATTTGCCTTTGTGTGGGCCCTTGACACGGCGCTTCGCCCCTACTTGATCAAAATAATTCTCGATCGCCTTAGTGTTGCTCAGCCGTCCACGGCGTTTCATGTGCTTATAGGCCCTTTAAGTTTGTTTGCCGTTGTCTCTCTTTTAGCCTTAAGTGGTTATCGTTTTTATGATTTTTTGATCATTCGTATTTTACCTTCTATTCGTAAAAACGTGATCGATTATCTGCTTGGACATTTGGTGCATCACTCACATTCTTACTTCCAAAATAATTTTGCAGGTGCCCTTGGAACGCGAGTCAGTGAAATCGCCAATGGTCTTCGCGAGCTGATCACTATTTTTGTTGATCGATTCGTTGCAAATGGGCTTGCGGTGATACTTGCGATTGTTGCAATCTCCTTTATTCATTGGTTGCTTGCGGTCATACTAGTGCTGTGGTTCATGGTTTTTTTAGCGGTTTCCTTCTACACATCAAAACGAGCCTATGCCTTGTCCTCTCACCTCTCAGAAGCAACAAGCCTCGTGATTGGAAAAGTGGTTGATACCTTAAGCAATATGACGGCCGTTCGTTTGTTTACAGGGGAAAAGCAAGAACGCGCAGACCTAGACCGTTATACAAATGAACGCATTGTACGCGAAGAGCGGGGGCTGTGGTTTTTATTCAAAATTTGGCTGTTTCAAGGAGTTTCATTCCTCATAACAGAGTTGCTTTGTATTTTGGTTCTGA
>JAIESS010000134.1 GCA_019745755.1 Alphaproteobacteria bacterium | reverse complement strand
ATCGACGTATTTAGCACGCAGGTTTTGATAATCAATGTAGTAGGCATGCTCCCACACATCGCAGGTTAAAAGGGCCACAGCACCATGCACCATCGGAAGGTCCGCATTACCTGTTTTCATAATGGAAAGCTTTCCATCCTTAAGAACGAGCCAAGCCCATCCGCTTCCAAATTGTGTTATGGCGGCTTGTTTGAATTCTTCTTTGAAGTTCTCGAATCCACCAAAATCTGCATCAATGCGCGTAGCAAGCTCTCCCGTGGGAAGGCCTCCTCCATTGGGCTTCATGCAATGCCAATAAAATGTGTGATTCCACACTTGTGCTGCATTATTAAAGATTGGCATGTTTTTATCAGTATGGGATTTTTGAATAGTTTCTTCTAAGGAAAGCCCCTCAAAACCCGTTCCTTTTGCAAGGTTATTTAGGTTTGTCACATAGGCTTGATGGTGTTTGCCATAGTGAAATTCAAGGGTTTTTACTGAAATATATGGCTCCAAGGCATTCATAGCATAAGGAAGCTGAGGTAGTTCATGTATCATAGGAGGCTCCAAAGATGGGTTAGCATTACATTCTTTGTAGACTATATTGTAAAAAATGAAAGCGCAAAAAAGCAGTCCAAAGGCGTTTAGTAACCGGAACATAGTGTGTCCTTGCGTTTATGAATTAATCCTATTTTACTATGCACATTTTTTATGATGACGAAATCAGAAAAAAATCTTGACTTTATGCGGCAAATCCATCATAAAACAAATTATCACAGCATTGTTGTGGTTTCCCTTTAAGGGGGTGTAGCTCAGTTGGTTAGAGCGCCTGCCTGTCACGCAGGAGGTCGCGGGTTCGAGTCCCGTCACTCCCGCCATTTTTTCCTGTTTCAAAAAAAATATTGAGTGGCTTACATGAGCATCAAGACCCCCATTCTACTGAACTTTCCCATGCCTATCACAACGAAACGCCTTATTCTTCGCCCCATCCAAGAAGGTGATGGGCTTGCTATTTTTGAGGCCACAGAAGAATCACGTTCTTGTCTTGAAAAGTGGCTTCCTTGGCCAAAACATGTGAAATCTTGGAAGGATTCCGAAGCCTATGCGCGCGAAAGCCATGCAAATTTTATTGCACGTAAATCATGCAATTTAGGGGTTTTCAAAGACTCTGAATTCATAGGAATGTGTGGATTTAATTATTTCCTATGGGATATTCCTTCGGCTGAAATTGGTTATTGGTGCAAAACATCTGCTCAAAAACAAGGGCACACACAAGAAGCCGTTAACACCCTTGTAAATTATGGCTTTGATATTATGAGTCTTAAGCGAATCGTTATTACATGCCTTGATGAAAATACAAATAGCGCTAATGTCGCAGAGAAAACAGGATTTCAGCTTGAGGTTCGAGCACGTGGCCTCATCATAAACCATTCGCACCAAGATAACCTTGTCATGGGGCGTCGCTATGTGCGTTTCAATGACGCCTCTTATAAGGATCAAAAAACAGTATGAAGCCCTCTGACTTTTGGATTGTGATTGATAAACCTCTTGGCATGAGCTCTAACCACGCGCTGGGCAAGGTGAAACGCCTCTTTGGCATTAAAAAGGCGGGGTTCTCTGGTACGTTGGATCCTCTTGCTACTGGGGTTTTGCCCATTGCCTTTAATCAAGCCCTTAAAACCATGCATTACATGACCTTTTCAAAAAAGGCGTACACCTTTCAAATTCGCTTCGGGCAAAGTACGACGACGGAAGATGCCGAGGGAGATGTGACGGAGACATCCGAGGTGAGACCATCTCGTCATGACATCATAAACGTTTTGGAACACTTCAAAGGGGCTATTGAGCAAGTGCCGCCTGCCTATTCAGCGTTAAAAGTAGATGGTAAACGTGCCTATGATTTGGCTCGCAAAGGAGAAATCGTAGAACTTAAAAAACGCGCCGTTCGCATTGAGGAGCTCACTCTTTTATCCGTGGATGACGACGATCACGCAACTTTTCACGTCACATGCACAGCCGGGACCTATGTTAGAAGCTTAGCACGGGACCTAGCAATAGCTCTTGACACAAAAGGACACGTGAGTATGCTCAGACGGACCCAGGCCGGATGTTTTTTTGAACGCGATGCGATTACACTGGAAAAGTGCGCTGAACTTGTGCATAATGACGCGATTATTGCGTGTATGCACTCTATGGGCATCGGGCTGGACGACATCCTGGCGGTCCCCATAACACAGTGTATTTACGCAACATTCAAGCTTGGTCAAAAAGTGTCTTACACGCCGCCTTACCCGTTAGAAGATTCATCGACGGTGGGGCTGTGGTTAGAGGGTGCATTTGCTGGGTTTGCCGTGTATGAAGCGGGAGAGCTTTCGCCCAAGCGTATGATTAATTTTTTAGATTAAAGGATTTATACGATGTCGATTACAAAAGAACGTAAGCAAGAGCTTATGACAGAATTCGCAACAGTCGCGAACGATACAGGATCACCTGAAATACAAATCGCTGTTCTCACAGAACGCATCCGCAATCTCACAGAGCACATGAAAATTCACGCAAAGGATTTCCACTCACGTCGTGGTTTGCTTATGATGGTCGGTCAACGCCGTCGTTTGCTTGATTATGTAAAGAAGAAAAATGAAGCGCGTTACCAATCGGTTATTCAAAAACTCAATATCCGTCGTTAACGTTGACGCGTTTGTTTATTACAAAGATTTTTTCAGTTGGGTTGTCCAACTGACATATAAAGAGAAGGGGGGCATATGCTCTCCTTTTTTCGTTTAAAAGGAAGAGAAAAAGATATGTCTAAAAGTAAAATGTTTACCGTTCACCGCCAAGAAATTGAATGGGCTGGCCGTACATTTGTGATTGAAACAGGAAAAGTTGCACGTCAAGCCGATGGCGCCGTTATGGTTTCTTATGGAGAGACAACCATTCTCGCTACGG
>JAIESS010000147.1 GCA_019745755.1 Alphaproteobacteria bacterium | reverse complement strand
CTCGGTAAAACAAGAGTTAAGGGCCCTGGCCAAAAATGCTGTGCAAGAGCTTGCGCACTATCATTCATCACAACCCAACCAGCAATTTTTTCTAAAGCATACGTGTGAATAATCAAGGGATTAAAGGTCGGTCGACCTTTTAGGGCATAAATAGCCGCAATAGCTTTTGGATTTGTCGCATCTCCTGCAAGACCATACACAGTCTCCGTCGGCATCCCAACGAGGTTCCCTTGCTCTAAAAGTGAGCAGGCCTTTTTAATCTCATTATTATCTATCATTGTGTTCTAAAGGGAGGCTATAAAGCCGGGGTTTTCAAAGTTCTCTTTCCCGTATATAAGATCATTGCCGTCCAATGTCAAAACTTTCCCACCCATAGCGGATAAAAGAGCGTGTCCAGCGGCTGTATCCCACTCATAAGACGGGCGACTGCGGTAATAAAGGCTCCCCTTTTTTTCAGCAAGGGAACAGAACTTAAGGGAGCTTCGTTGCTGAAAAATGTCATAGCCCACTCCATAGCGTTCTTTAATAAAGATATCAAGTAAGGCGTTATTTTCTTTGGTGCTACCGATAAAAATGGTTTTGGAAGGGATTCTTTGATCCGTGACAAGGTGTATATCCATGCCCTTTCCCTTAAAAAGTTGACCGTCATAGCCTACGTGCATGGTATTGGATGGAGGATGGTAGATCACCCCAAAAACGGGAAGAGTATTTTGGATGAGGGCAACATTCACTGTGTATTCATCCCGTCTTTTGATAAATTGATTTGTCCCATCCAAGGGGTCCACAAGCCAGAAACAGGAACCGATATCGTGCGTATGCGTTAAGTTTCCCTCTTCGGAAATAATGGGATAGGGAAGGTTCAAGGAAAGCAACCCTTTATGAATAGTAGTGTGGGCTGCTTGATCGGCCTGTGTGACAAAGGTGCCATCACGTTTTGTCTGTACATCAAAAGATGTATTGGCTACCTCAAGAATTTTTTGTCCCGCTTTAAAGGCAAGATGAACAAGATAATAGACTGTTTGTTGATCAAAACGCATGATGACCCTTAGGATCGCAATAGTTTTTCAGCATAGTCAGACCAACAATAGCAGCGGTTTCTGCTCTTAAAATAAGCGATCCTAAATCCATAGGAAAGACTGAATGTTTTAATAAAAGCTCTTTCTCATCATCACTCCACCCCCCCTCGGGACCAATCATAAGACATGGTGGTAAGCATGATTGGATTGATAGCTGTTTACTTGTTCGCTCCTCCATTCTCTCAATAGCTGCGTGGACTGACCAGTGCTTCGTTAAATCAAGACACGCAGGTATTTTTTGAAGGGGGTGGATCATGGGTATATCTGTGCGTTCACACTGTTGGCTAGCATTCACACACTGGTCGTGGATTTTTTCAGGATTCATTTTACTCGTTTGCGTAAATGTTGTTTGCATAGGAAAAAGATCTGTTACACCAAGCTCCACAGCTTTTTCAATGAGAAAACCTTGGCGATCATTTTTAATAAGCCCAAACGCAAGTCCTAATTTGGGTAGAACAAGAGGTAATCGGATGGACGTGATTGGAAGGAAAAAGAGCGCTCTTTTTGATGATTTTTGAAGAATACCCTCATATTCACCATCCTTGTCATTATAGCCACGCATTATTTCCCCCTCTTTTATGCGCAAGACATGGAGTGCATAATGGGCTTGCTCTTCTTTCAAAGGGGCAGATTGATGAAGGGCGAGAAGTGATGGGATATAGAGGCGTAACATGGTTGGAATTTATATGTGTCTCTCATCGTAATCTAGCTGAAACTATACACATAAACCACCCTTACCTCCCCTTAATTTTTTGAGACTTTTCAACCTAAGGATGGAGAAGTGTTATGTCGAATATAATTTTGCTAAGTGGTGCAGTCCTTGATGTGGTATAATTAGACGCCTGCCTATTCTTCATGGAGGTGGTGGCGTAGTAACGAAATAGTCCGTACGTTCTGAACTTTTAACTTCACATCCTTTAAAAGGTAGCCCTTTTGCATAAGGTGCTTTTCTAAATTCAGGTTGTCTGTCCCTATCTCATCGTTCTATGATCAGATCGGCATAAACAAGGAGATGATAGACGTGACCATTGAATGGTGGATGGATCATGGGGTAATCCCTTTTGATGCAGCTGAAGCTTTTATGAAAGATCGTGTGCACGCCATACAGAAAGGTCAAGCGCTTGAATGTGTTTGGTTGCTACAACATCCTCCTCTTTATACAGCGGGGACAAGTGCAAAGGAAAAAGATCTCCTTGACCACGGCACCTCCTTTCCCATTTATCATATTGGACGAGGCGGTCAATATACCTATCATGGCCCCGGACAACGTATTTGCTATGTCATGCTAGATCTTAAAAAAAGAGGTAAAGATGTTCGAAAACATGTGCAGTTTTTAGAGCAATGGGGTATTGAAACCCTTGCCATGTGCGGCATTGATGCCTTTCAAAGTGAGGCTGGCGTCGGCCTTTGGGTTAATCTATCAAACTCAGGTGACAACATCGCCAAAATTGCTGCTATCGGCGTGCGTGTCTCACGGTGGGTCACATCCTACGGCATTGCTTTTAATGTCAATCCCAATCTTGATCACTATAAGGGCATCGTCCCTTGTGGTATTAATCAACATGGTATTACAAGCCTCCACGCTATGGATAAACTAGTCGCTATGGACACCTTTGATCGGTATTTAAAAATGTGTTTTGAGAAGGTGACAAGTTCTTAATTTATCAGCTTACCAGCCGTCTCTCGCCCACGATTAAATGATGCAGCAAAAGTTGATGAATGTTTTTTGTGTCACTGGTATATCGGATTAGCCAACATCCTTTTACGATCCCTTGCACAGACATAATCTCCCCGGTGGGGCCCTCCCGGCCTTGAATCTCCAGTGATCT
>JAIESS010000015.1 GCA_019745755.1 Alphaproteobacteria bacterium | reverse complement strand
GCTTTAGAGAAAGATCAGCCGGGTAGACCTCGATAGCAGCTACTGTCTTTGTACCCGCGATAACAAAATAGCCGCGAGAATCAATGGGAAAACGATGGATGGATGCCTTTGGCCCCAAGAGTTCAGCGAGCCCTTGGCTTACCGTAGCAGGATCATGGGCGGGGATGGAGAGATGGTAAATCATGGTTTTTTCCTCATAAAGGGTTGTTGCATTCATGAGAATAAAGCACTAGATTACTTAATGTAAGTAGGTACTATTTTGTAACCTAGAAAAAAGTGAGATTTACCATGTCATGTCCCGTAGACGCGTTTTATAAATTGATTGGCCAGCGTTGGAGCTCATATATCCTGTGGACTTTAGAATTAAATGGACCTCTGCGTTTCAATGCTCTCATGCGTGAAATCCCAGATGTTTCCCAAAAAGTACTCACAGAAAAATTACGCGAACTCGAGGGATCGAAATTGATTCATAGAGATTATGAACCATCCATTCCACCAAAGGTAACCTATAGCCTTACCGCGCTTGCCAAAGAAATAACCCCCATTATGCACCATATTTCTGAGCTTGCACATAAATGGCGAGAAGAAGGAATACTTTAAAAGGTGTATATAATTCTGGTACTTTCTGCCTCTTTCTATGTGCCGTACAATTCTTTTGCTCGCTCTTCAAAGGCCGTTAGTATCTTTTCACAAGCGTGACTAAAATAACTCTCCAGCATGCTTTGAAAGAGTCCTGATGTAAGATCAAAAACAATGTTAAAACTCACACGTGTACTTTTGGGCATGTCCTTTGACTCGTCAAATGCCCAGGTCGTGAGCAAGTGATTAAATGGCCCTTTGATATGCTCCACACGGATCCAATTAAAGCGCTCAAAGGTAATGAGTGAGGTATAGGAATCACTGATCCATTTATAACCAATCCCAAGATCTGCCAGCATATTTTTATCCGTCACATCATACACGCGGGCATGGGAGGTCCAGGGCAAAAATTCAGGATAACGGGCAACGTCAAGGACAATATGAAAAATCTGCTCCTTTGTATAAGGCAGAATTTTTGTTTCCTTATGCTCAAACATGTGATCCTTGCCGTGCTTTTTATGGGTGAACATATGCCTTTTTCCCCACCTTTTCATACATTTTTGATCTCGTTTCCTTAAGCTTTTCAAAATCCGCATCCGCGTGATAAGACGAGCGGGTCAAGGGTGAGGATGAAACAAGGGCAAATCCCTTGCCCCGTGCCATGGTAGCGTAATCATCAAATTCAGCCGGTGTTACAAACCGTTCCACGGGATGATGCTTTGGTGTGGGCTGAAGATATTGACCAATGGTCAAAAAATCCACATCTGCCGCCCGTAAATCATCCATGACTTGATAAATTTCTTCTTTCGTCTCACCAAGGCCCACCATAAGGCCGGACTTTGTAAAAATCATGGGATCAATCTCCTTCACTTTTTTTAGCAAGGACAGGCTATTGAAATACCGCGCTCCAGGACGCACTGTAGGGTACAGACGCGGTACTGTCTCAAGATTATGGTTAAAGACGTCGGGTTTTGCGTGGACGACGACGGGGATGGAGGCTTCTTTACGAAGAAAATCAGGGGTAAGAATTTCTATCGTCGTACCAGGGGCTTGACGGCGAATCTCTGCAATAGTCTCAGCAAAATGCGCAGCACCACCATCCTCCAAATCATCGCGATCAACAGACGTAATGACTGCATGGAGGAGGCCAAGAGTCTTGACGGCGTGCCCAACGCGCTCTGGTTCATGGGGATCAAGCAGATCCGGCCGCCCCGTTTTAATATTACAAAAGGCACAGGCCCGTGTACACACCTCGCCCAAAACCATAAATGTGGCATGCTTTTTTTTCCAGCATTCACCGATATTGGGGCATGCTGCCTCCTGACACACCGTATTGAGCTTATGGCTCTTAACAAGATCAAGTGTCGCATGATATTCAGGTGAAGTTGGCGCTCTTACCTTAATCCACTCAGGTTTTTTCATCCCTTGTATGCCTGAAAGGGGAGCTTTTAATGGAGGCTGCACGTTTAACTATCCTTCACTATAATGCGTCTCTTGTTACTCTTTCATAGCATAATTTGATCCTATTGAGGCGGATAAATGCGTCTGACAGAGGAAAGCGGTGATCTTTAAAAACTCAGAATAATCATGTTAATCTTTTAGTAAATCCCCAGTATTTTTTGTGCTTTTTCAATGTTTTGCGCATTAGCACTCTGTAAATCAGGATCATCACCACTATAAATAAAGCTACATCCCTCATAGATTATACCAAGATAAGCACATGTTTGTGAAAAAGGTTCTTCAAATCCTTTAGGGAGAGAAGTGCCAAAGCTTGCAACAACATAAAGACGTTTACCGCGAAGTTGACGCCCAATATCTTTTCGGATATCCAGCAAATCACTAAGCCTATCGATAAACATCTTCATAAGTGACGACATCGTATACCAATATACAGGGGTTGCGAGAACAATTAAATCATGGGTAACAATCCGCTCCATCAAGGGAAGATAATCATCCTCTTTATTTTTATATGTATAATCATAGGGTGCAATGCTAAGTGTGTTGAGATCAATAATGGGGATGCTCTTGTTGTCACCAAGCACAACATGAACAGCGCTCCATGTCTCCCCAAAGGATCTGGAACTCCCGAAAATAATGATAGGAGTGCCCATTGTCTTATCATGCTGCAAAAAATCGAACGAGTCTGATCGCAATAAAAAAACCTCCAAGGGTTGAAACAACGCTTAATACAGCATACGCAAAAGCAAGACTCCAGAGATTTTTCTCACAGAGGAGAGCAAATTCAAGAGAAAATGCCGAAAACGTTGTGAATCCCCCCAGAAATCCTGTGGTAAGAAATGCTCTTAATTC
>JAIESS010000085.1 GCA_019745755.1 Alphaproteobacteria bacterium | reverse complement strand
TTGTTGTGTTGATCTGTATATTCTTCAATTTCAAGATCTTTTAAAATGACTCGCTCTTCATCATACAAAAACGGCCAATGCGCCCCCACCCCTAGCCTTAAGTCGTTTATGAGAATTAAGTTGTCACAATTAATTGTCACAAGACGGGTAAAACCAACATCACACTGAGAAGAAAATTTCACCAATTGATGGAGTTGTTGCCTATCCTTAGGGCAATATATACCCCTTCCCAACATCAAAATCATGGGATCATTCCCTTGAAGATGAGATAGTTTCCGCTTTACATTCGTGTGATCTGGTAATTCATAATCAGGAAGTTTCGCACCAACCTTTATATCTTCTCGCATTTTCATCCTCCCTTATGGTTGTTATCTTTCCTGCGGATTATCCTATCACGATTTTTCCGAACGACGAAATTTTGGGAGAAAACTTGCTTATATTGACCCAATTATATTTTATACCATCTACAATTCTTGGCTTTACCGCTTCACCCCGCATATTCTGGATTTCTTCTTTTGTGGGGATGTCTTCTGTCATTATCGCAAGGATTTACGCAGGAGGAGTTGTGGGAACAGGTCATTTTGACGCTGCCATTATTGGAATCACCACAAACCTTTTAACGTTTACTCTCTTAAGAAAATTTGCTGGGGCACACGTTAAAACTTTAGCGAGGGAAGCAAGAAGCGACTAGATTTCATTAACTTAATTTTAAGTATTCCCTTCCTATGGTGAAGAGAACTTTGGGTTACAGTCTGGAAAGAATGACCACATGAAACGTCTCGTCATCACAACACTCATCACACTCGGGTTATCCGCCCTAAACGGGCAAGCAATAAAAGCGCAGATGCCGGAGTGTTACCTCTTAACAAGTGCAGAAGCGACAGCTATTTTAGCTGATCAAGAAGTTAAAATTACGGGTGACACCTTCGATTGGAAAGTTAAAAAAGTTGAGGAGAATTTCACCTGCGTGGATTTTTGTACACCTGACGAAATTATCATAAGTCGCGGTCGTTTTAATGCGGGTACATGTACTTACACTCTTACAAATGGAGGAACAGCAGACATCGTTGGCCAAACTTCAATAATTGTTCTCGAACAAGTGCCTAAAAAACCGGCGTCATAAAGCACCAGGTGTAATGATCAGGATCTTGTAAGCGACACATGCGGTATCCCCAGTCCATGTCATCTGGCGGTGAGATCGATTGTGCTCCTTGGGATACGGCCATGGTATAAAAGGCATCCACATCATCACAAAGGACACAAAGGGTAATGGGTGACTCAACACCACTGGTCCTGGGGGATTTAAGAGGACTTCCATAAGCTGCTTCTTTCCCACACATTATTAACTGGTTCTTATACGCCATTTCCGCATGAATGCCTTTACCGTCTTCCGCACATTTGATATCTAACACACTAAATTGAAAGACTTTTTTATAAAATTCAACGGCCGCGTCAACATCAACAACGGTCATGTAGGGTGAAAGCCATGCTACTTGTTTATCATTTTGGGAGAGTGCGGCCATAAGAGTTCCTTTTCTCAAATCTTAAAATCGTTAATCCAACATGCAACCGAATTTTTCTCCACTTTCACAGACACATCCAATAGGCGTGTAGGCCAGGGGAAAGAAAAAACCAGGAGCATTTTATAAATTTAAACCTACTGCAGATGCTATCTGTGTCAAAATAATCTTTCTGCGTAGAAGCTAGCATGTTAAATTTTTTTAAAGAGCTTACCCTTTTTTCCCCCTTCTTCACCTATTATATATAAAAAGTGAGGGATAGAACTCACGCCTACTCTTACAAAATGACTCAACAGATGATCAAATTTATAAAGAGAGTGAAAAATGAATTTTAATCAGTACACAGAACGTTCCCAAGGTTTTATTCAGTCAGCTCAAACTTTAGCTCAACGCGAAGGTCATCAAAGGATCTTGCCAATTCATCTTTTGAAAGTTCTTTTAGATGATGAGCAAGGACAATGTGCAAACCTCATTCGTGCTGCGGGAGGAGATGCGGAAAAAGCTTTGGAACTCACAACACTAGAGCTAAACCGTCTGCCAAAAATTGGCGGGGGCGGCGCTGGTCAAGTATTTTTAGCTCCTGAAACAACTAAAATTTTTGAAATTGCCGAAAAAGAAGCAAAAAAATCTGGAGATACGTTTGTAACTGTCGAGTTTCTTCTTCTCGCTCTTGCACTTTCAAAGGATACAGATGCAGGAAAAATTTTGGCGGCCTCACAAGTCACTCCTGAAAAACTTAACATTGCTATTGAAACCATGCGAAAAGGACGACGCGCTGATAGCGCAACTGCTGAATCCCAATACGATGCGCTTAAAAAGTATGCCACTGATCTAACAGCTCAAGCACGTGAAGGAAAGCTTGACCCTGTTATTGGACGGGATGAGGAGATACGACGAACTATTCAAGTCCTCTCTCGGCGAACAAAAAACAATCCTGTTCTTATTGGCGAGCCAGGAGTCGGAAAAACGGCTATTATTGAGGGACTCGCACACCGCATCGTTAAAGGAGATGTTCCAGAAACTCTTCGAAATATTCAACTTATGTCCCTTGATATGGGGGCTCTTATCGCAGGAGCAAAGTATCGTGGTGAATTTGAAGAACGTCTTAAAGCTGTGCTCTCTGAAATCACACATGCAGAAGGAGAAATAGTTCTTTTTATTGATGAGCTTCATACACTTGTTGGCGCAGGGAAAGCCGAAGGCGCTATGGATGCGTCGAATATGCTTAAGCCTGCTCTTGCCCGCGGAGAGCTTCACTGTGTAGGAGCAACAACTCTTGATGAATACCGTAAACACATTGAGAAAGATGCGGCCCTTGCCCGTCGATTCCAACCTGTTTTTGTGAGCGAACCTACAGTTGAAG
>JAIESS010000209.1 GCA_019745755.1 Alphaproteobacteria bacterium | reverse complement strand
CGTCTTGAAGCTCAAAAGGCTCTAAGCTTTCTTGATAATGTAGAATCCAAAGATAGTGCAACACTCATTCGTCTTGCCCTACAACAGATGCAGCAGCATCGAAGGGTTATTTAAACTTGTTTTTTAAAGAGGGATTTGTAAGAGGTGTATACGTTAGATAAATTTATGAGCAATGGATCTTCTGCTAAGACGCACAAGCATAGTCATTTTTTAGGCAGATGTAACGGGATCCCCTCACCTTAAACACAGCAATATCCTTGGAGATTTCTTGGAAAAAGCGGCGCACATCCTACGCCCTTGTGGGGCCCTCCTCTCCCCTCACCGGCGCTGCCCTTCCCCACGCGCCACCTCAACATGACTCTCCCGTTCTCAAAAATCACTGCGATTTTTAAGCATGATAAAGCTTGCACTTTTCCACAAAGCACCTAGAATAACACTCGATCGCGCATTACCTAAGCCAGGACAATCACGCACCCGACATATTCGGGTGTAACTAACCGCCATCATTGAGAATAACGCACTATTTATTAAGATAAGGTTAAAAAATTCCACCTCTATCAATTTTTTTTGATGCGATGTAATTTAAAAGATAGTTGAGACCTTAAAAATAAAAAATCAGGATCAAACGTGTTAGGTCAAAAAGACTCTGTACTTGCTATCGTTGAACAACCAGAAGATAAGATGGATTTCTCTCTTCGCCCTCAAACCCTCAGTGATTTTACGGGACAGCAAGAGGTTAAGGCGAACCTACGTGTGTTTATTGAGGCTGCATGTTTGCGCAAGGAACCGTTGGATCACACACTCCTTTATGGTCCACCGGGCCTTGGTAAAACGACTCTGGCACAGATTATTGCCAAGGAACTTGGTGTTGGGTTTCGTTCCACATCCGGCCCTATTATTGCCCGTGCGGGCGACCTTGCCGCCATTCTTACAACGTTACAACCCCATGATGTGCTTTTTATTGATGAGATTCACAGACTTAATCCCGCTGTAGAGGAAGTGCTTTATCCCGCCATGGAGGATTTTAAACTTGATCTTATGATTGGCGAAGGTCCTTCTGCGCGCTCTGTTCAAATTGATTTGCCGCCCTTTACGCTTATCGGTGCGACGACCCGTTCTGGCTTACTAACGCAACCGTTACGTGAACGTTTTGGTATTCCCATCCGCTTGCAATTTTACACGCTGGAGGAGCTTATGAGCATTGTAAGCCGTGGCGCAGCATTGTTTGGATTTTCCCTGGAAGAGAATGCCGCATCAGAGCTTGCCCGTCGTTCAAGGGGGACGCCCCGTATTGCGGGACGATTACTACGCCGGCTTCGTGACTTTGCCCTGGTTGCAGGTCGAACCCAGGTGAGCCATAGTCTTACCTGTGACGCTCTTGACCGCCTTGCTGTTGATCGGCTTGGTCTTGATGGTCAGGACCGCAAGTACCTTCTCTATCTTGCGGATCATTTTAACGGCGGCCCTGTGGGCGTTGAAACATTAGCAGCCGCCCTCTCGGAACAACGCGATACATTGGAGGAGGTGGTTGAGCCTTACCTCATCCAGCAAGGACTCATTCAACGCACCCCTCGCGGTCGCGTCCTTAGCGATGCGGCTTACCAGCATTTGGGGCTTCCCGTGCTTGCAAAAAAGAGCCAGGGGGAATTGGGGTTTTAAAGAATAAATGTTGAAACACATTATCCCACAGTTTTTTCGCAAGGACAAAAGACTTCGTCAATACATGTAATTTTTTTATCGTTATTTATAGATAGGATCACCATTGTTGTATGGGGATTGTCTATTTTTTCAGCCTGCCATTCAAATCTGAGAGTGCAAGATCTTTCTTCTGATGATGATATCATACAAGACATTTGCATAATGGTCCATTTGCCAGCAGCAGCGCGGGCTAGTCTCAGCTGATTTAGGTGTTCTTCAGATGAAGTGACAAGAAGCTTATTGTTAACAATTTTTTTACAGTCGGGTGTAAAAAGTGGGGTAATATCTGACTCAAATGCGAGAGGAATATCGGATTGACCCGCTTTATTCAGAAAGCTAATAAAATTATGCCCAACACTTCTTATAGCGTCTACAGATAATAGCTCTGCACTCGCCATGGCTGGAGCCTGAAAAAAAATTAATGCTATTAGGAATGCGTACAGGTATGTGAAATTTTTAATTATCGATGTCATTTCTTGAAAAGCTTTGAATGTTTTTTTGATGATAAAAAGTTATTGTAGGACGCGTCATCAATTAAATTTAATTTTTATCATAATAAAAGAAAAATCAGTAACATATTTTGATCTACGGATTCGTATGATAAACCGTCGTTTTTCATCGAAATATATTCTATGATCGACATCACCACGCAGCTTATAATTTATGTATGAAAACCTCCATGAAAGCCTCTCTCTCGACCTGGACCACACGGATTTATTTTGATGATACAGATGCGGCGGCGGTTGTCTATTACGCTAATTATTTAAAGATTTTTGAGCGTGCACGCAATGACCAGTTCTTGGAAGCGGGCTTTGACCATCTTACTCACTATAAGGAACACAAGGAATGCTTTGTTGTGGCCCATGTTGATATTGATTACAAAATGTCTGCCGTTTTGGGGGATGTTGTGACTGTGGAAAGTACTCTACAGAACCATTCTCCCGTTCGAATCACCATTGGACAAAACATGGTGAAAAATGGTAAGACTATAGCCATAATGACAGTTGTGCTCGTTTGGGTTGATCATGAGGGAAAACCAAAGCGCATGCCACATTTTATCACAGCATTTTTACAACAATTGAGTAAGGTTAACCATGGCAACCACACAGCTTAATCCCGCAGTCACTGCCGCCGCGCAAGTCGTGCAAGAACCCCTTCAGGG
>JAIESS010000070.1 GCA_019745755.1 Alphaproteobacteria bacterium | reverse complement strand
TATGCTAAATATAGGCGATATTTTTGGTAAATCCTTCGGTATGAACAAAACAAAAATGCGCAAAATCACTATTGAAGAAGCACTAAAAATACTTCTTGCTGAGGAATCCGATAAACTCCTTGATAACGATGACATCCTGCGCCAATCCATAGAGATGGTGGAGCAAAATGGTATTGTTTTCATTGATGAGATTGATAAGATTTGTGCTCGCTCTGATGCCAGGGGCGGCGATGTCAGCCGTGAGGGTGTACAGCGTGACCTCCTCCCTCTTATTGAGGGAACAACGGTTTCAACAAAACATGGTACGGTGAAAACGGATCATATCCTGTTTATTACGTCAGGTGCTTTTCATTTAGCGAAGCCAGCGGATCTTTTACCAGAACTGCAAGGACGCCTTCCCATTCGTGTGGCATTAAACGCCCTTACAAAAGATGATTTCTTGCGTATTCTTACGGAACCTGAATTTAATCTCATCCGTCAATCAAAGGAGCTGCTAAAGACAGAGGGGATTTGTCTTGATTTTACAGATGAAGCCGTGGAAAGACTTGCTCATATGGCATCTGAGGTTAATAGTTCTATTGAGAATATTGGAGCTCGGCGTCTTCATACCCTCATTGAAAAACTCCTTGAGGATATAAGTTTTGACGCATCTGATATGATGGAAAAGAAAATTAAAATTGACAAAAAACGCGTGGAAGATCGCCTCTCTTCTTTTGCTGAGAATCAAGATTTGTCTAAGTTTATTTTATAAGGATACGTTAAAGGAAAAAACGTTTATTCTTGTATTTTTTCCTTGTCCATGACCTCGAACCACATAGCGTTGAGGATGGAGAAGGAGCATGCAAGACCAAGGCCTAAAATCCAACTGAAATACCACATCTTTTTTCTCCTCTAATAATACGTATCGCTGTGTGCATCAATGGTTTTTGCCGTCACTTTGCCACGTAGCACCTTATAGACCCATGACGTATACAATATGATAATCGGCACAAAAATAGCCGCTGCAATAGTCATGACAAAAAGTGTTAGGTGACTGCTGGACGCATCCCAAACAGAAAGGCTATGCCCCGGATGCGATGATGACGGGAGAATAATCGGAAAAAGACATAAGCCAGGGATGGCGACAATGGCAAAGATACTGAGGCCACTAAAAATAAAGCTAAGGCCACTTCGGCGAAGGGCAAAGAGAATTTCTGATACTATAATCCCCCCAAAAGCGACCCACGGTGCCACAAACATCCAGGGATACTGAATAAAATTATGGGTAAACACAGCTGCACCTCCAATATGCGTCACAACATTTTTTAGCAAAGGATTGGAGGGTTGAAAAGGCTCAATGGGGGATGTAATGTGATAAGCCGTAAGTTTGTGATTGGCCCAAAGCCAACCCGCTGCCAGCGCTATCAGATGAATCAGTGTTAAAAGCCATACGCTACGTTTCAGGCGATCTGCAACAACGCCCTCTGTCTTCATAGAAAGATAAATCGCGCCATGACGCATAAACATGCTAAGAGAGACAACCCCGCAGAGTAGAGCAAAGGGATTCAATAGCTGAAAAAATGTACCGCTATAGGTAACACGCAATGTCTCATCAAAATGGAACGGGACGCCTTGCATCACATTACCCACGGCAACACCAAACAAGAGTGCTGGGATAAAACCGCCGATAAAAAGGCACGTATCCCAAATGCTTCGCCATCTTGGATCGGCAACCTTGCTCCTAAATTTAAAGCCCACAGGACGAAGAATGAGTGCGGATAAAATCACAAACATAGCAAGATAAAGCCCCGAAAAACTCACAGCATAAATAGCGGGCCATGCGGCGAAGACAGCGCCACCACCAAGGACGAGCCATACCTGATTACCCTCCCAAAAGGGACCAACAGTGTTAATCACAATGCGGCGTTCTGTGTCCGTTCGCGCGATCAAAGGAAGCAGTGATGCTACACCGAGATCAAAACCATCCATAATGGCAAAACCAATGAGAATAACCCCTAAAAGAGCCCACCAGATGAGGCGCAGAATTTCATAATCAAGGGGGAGTGTATGCATTTAATTCACCCCTTTTTTAGGCGCTGCTTTCATGACGGGGCCGAGTTTAATGTATTTGCGCATGAGATAAAGATCTACGACAAGAAGAATACTATAGAATACAACAAATCCTGTGAGGCTTATCCAAACATGACTTGCAGGAACATTGGACGCACTTAAAAACGTTGGTAAGATGCCATCAATAGTCCAGGGTTGACGGCCATGCTCGGCCACAAACCACCCCAGTTCCGCCGCCACCCAAGGAAGAGGAAGGGAACACATGGCCACACGCAAAAACAGTTTATGGGTATCAAGACGTCGGCGCGCAGATAGATAAAAGGCCACACTAAAAAGAGCAATAAAAAAGAGACCAAGCCCCACCATAATACGGAAGGACCAGAAAAGTGGTCCGATGTTTGGAATCGTCGTTTGCGCCGCATTATCAATCTCAGCTTCCGTCGCATTTTGAATATCATCACGGTATTTTTTGAGCAGTAAACCGTACCCCAAATACTTACCGTGGGCATCAAAAAGCTTTTTTGCCGCCCTATTTTGTTTATCTTTGCGCAAGATCTCAAGGGCATCATAAGCTTTCATGCCCTCTCGGATATGATTTTCAGCCTTTTGTACAAGATCACGAATACCGGGAACCTCTTTGTCAAAGCTGCGCGTTGTCATAAGCCCAAGAACCCAGGGAATTTTTACCTCATAAAGAGTACGCTTGTTTTCTGTGTCAGGGATGCCAAAAACAGAAAGTCCAGCGGGTGCAGGCTCTGTCTCCCACATGGCCTCGATGGCAGCGATTTTC
>JAIESS010000131.1 GCA_019745755.1 Alphaproteobacteria bacterium | reverse complement strand
GCGCATAATACAGACTGGCTCCGTCATGGACCCAGCTTCACTGGATCTTACTAACCACTATGGCTACGATATCATGGAGATAGTTAAGAAAAGGTAAAGGAAAATAAATAAAAAAGTCTTTTATCTGAAAAAAATGCAAAAAATTTAACCATGCCGAAAGAGGTATTTTTCATAAATTCCTAATAAATATGAGTAGAGAGAAAAAAGAGAGCATCTAAAAAGAAGAAGATTCGTCTTTGATGCTTCCTCTCTCCGCCAAGAGCGTCACTTAAAAGTATTTTGTTCATAGGAACTAAAGACTTCAAGGATGCGCGTTATCTTTTGATCATCATTGATAAAAAGCGTTACCATCGTTGTGTGCTTTGTCATTTTTTCACCTTGCCACATAATTTGAAGAGCGCATGCTTTATCTACTGTGGAGGCAATTGTAAATAAATGATCAATGGTCCATTTGCCAGCAGTATCTCTCGCACGTGTGAGTTGCGCTGGTAAATCTGATGATGTACTTAGAATAGTTGAACCGTTAACAACCTTTTGGCAGGAAGGACTGAAGAGTTGATCGATGTCTTCTTGTGTCACAGGTGTATCGGATTGGCCAACACTTTTCAAATGAGTAACAAAGCGCTCCCCCACAGCCTTAATGTCATCGTAGCCTATCAGGGATTTTTGCAGAGCTTCTTGCGGGACATTTTGATGAATTTCTTGGCTTGCATAAATGGAGGTTTGGAGAGCAATACCGGCAATAAGTGCTAAAAATAATATGCGTTTGATCATGAAATTTTGTCCTTCGTTGAGTGGTGTTCTTAGAAATTACTCGATTGGAGGAATAGATATGAGATGGATATGAGGTGGCCCCCGCACTCAGTTAATCTGAATGCAGGGATTTTAGCAATTATAGTCGTTAGAGGCCACGCATCGTGAGCTTCACTTTGCCACGATCATCAAAGCCAAGGACTTTGACATCAACGGCTTGACCTGCTTTAAGGACATCACCGACACGTTCAATGCGCTCCCCTGTGATTTCACTTACATGGACCAGGCCTTCACGTTCGCCAAGGAATTTTACAAAGGCACCGAAATCAACGATTTTCATGACGGTACCCTTGTAGAGCTTACCAATCTCAGGCTCCTCAAACATGCTCTTAATCGCAGTGATTGCTGCCGTGAGCTTGTCCTTAGCAAGGGCTGAAATCGTCACGCCACCTTCATCATCAATATCAATCTTGACTTGGAAACGCTCGGTGAGCTCCCGAATCGTCTTGCCACCAGGGCCAATAAGATCGCGGATTTTATCTTTCGGAATTTTAATGGTTTCAATCGTAGGCGCATGATCACTTATTTCTGTACGCGACGATGTAAGCGCCTTTTCCATTTCCTTCAAGATATGCAAACGGCCGCCTTTGGCTTGGGAAAGCGCTTCTTCCATGATAGCGGGTGTAATGCTTGTGATCTTGATATCCATTTGAAGAGCTGTAATACCTTCTTCTGTACCGGCTACCTTGAAGTCCATATCACCAAGGTGATCTTCATCACCAAGAATATCGGAAAGAACGGCGTAGTCCTTACCTTCCTTGATGAGGCCCATGGCAATACCCGCCACAGGACGGGCAAGGGGAACACCCGCGTCCATCAGTGCAAGGGATGTACCGCATACGGTTGCCATGGAGGATGAGCCGTTAGATTCTGTGATCTCTGACACAACACGCATGGTATAGGCAAACTTATCTTTTCCTGGGATAAGAGGGTTAATAGCACGCCATGCAAGACGACCATGGCCAATTTCGCGGCGCCCGGGTGTGCCCATGCGACCAACTTCACCAACGGAATAAGATGGGAAGTTGTAGTGAAGCAAGAAGCGTTCGCGGTATTCACCGCCAATGGCATCAATAAGTTGCTCATCGGATGCTGTACCGAGTGTTGCGACAACAAGAGCTTGGGTTTCACCACGCGTGAAAAGGGCGCTTCCATGAACACGCGGTAAAAAGGCCACCTGGCTTTCGATGGGGCGTACGGTGACAAGGTCACGGCCATCTACGCGGGTACGATCTTTAAGGACACTTGTGCGCATCACATCGTATTTAACGCTTTCAAACGCACGGCGGAAAATGACGGAAGAATAGGTCTCCTCATATTTTTCCTTGGCAAGTGCTTTGATACCATCGAGGGCTTCATAACGCTCCGCCTTTGTTTTAATGGCGTAGGCTTTTTTGATTTGTTTTTCAAAATCCTTCTTAAAGACTTTGCATGCATCTTTGTATTCTTTATCATCGCCTGCTTTGATAGGTTTTTTACCCACAGCTTTGGCAAGTTTTTCAATGGCCTCGATAATGGGTTGAAAGGCCTTATGACCAAAAACAACGGCGCCAAGCATAATATCTTCTGATAGTTCTTTTGCTTCGGATTCAACCATCAAAACGCCTTCTTTTGTACCCGCAACCACTAAATTAAGATCGGATATTTCGCCAATTTTTGGGTTGAGAATATATTCGCCGTCCTTATACCCAACGCGGGCACCCGCAATAGGACCAAGGAAAGGAAGACCGGAAATGGCGAGGGCTGCGGACGCTGCAATGAGTGCCGGGATTTCTGCATCGTTGACTTGATCGTAAGCAAGTGTTGTACAAACGATTTGAACTTCATTGAAAAAATTCTCAGGGAAGAGCGGGCGAATGGGCCTGTCGATGAGACGGGACGTAAGAGTCTCGATCTCGCTCGGACGACCTTCGCGTTTCATAAATCCGCCCGGAATACGTCCCGCCGCAAATGTTTTTTCCTGATAATTCACTGTCATTGGAAAGAAGTCCACACCCTCAGCAG
>JAIESS010000066.1 GCA_019745755.1 Alphaproteobacteria bacterium | reverse complement strand
GCTGCGCATAAACCTCAACAACACTCTCATCAACAACAATAATAAGACTTCCCTGCCCTACAGCATGCTGCGCAGCAAAAAAATAAAGAGCCTCAGAATCCTTAAGAGGGGACATATTAATGTCCATTAAGCTTTTTTCCCATCAAATCGATAATCCACACGTAAGATAAGGGGGTTGCTTTTTTTTTGATGATCCAGGAAAAAATCGCATCATCACTTTCCTCAAGAAAAGAAGAAAAGGTTATAAGTTGCTCTTTATCAAGTTTTTCTAAATAATCTCTGACAAACCACCCCATCAATACATCATTCTCCTTTGTGCCACGGTGGGTTGCCTTGTAACGAAGGGATTTGAGTTGATGCATTGCCATAGAAGAATCTAGAATATGAACTGTGTTGAATTTATAATACTATAGAATGAATTGGGTGTTGTTTTAAGAGAAATCGTGTGGCTAACAAAGCGTTTACCCCCAACTCCGTTTCTACGCTTCGTCATAGATCGACTCACTCTCCTGCAGCGAACACTGGGACAGTACATATCACACTCAATACGCCCTTGTCCGAGATTGTGATCTCCAAAAACATTAGTCTTTATGAAAAACTTCTTGGTCACACAGCACTTGACGCTCTTGCCCATTTTCCAACCAATATTGTCAAAAAAATTTACTGCTCCTCGCTGACATCAGAGAACGTAGGACACTATATTACAACCATGGTTGAACCCATCGCACACTTTGCCCCTGCACGAAAGGGGGGCATGTATAAAATACAATGCAAAGTCTTACCATCAGGCGATCTTTTGGATTTAATCTTCTTTTATAAAAAAGTATCAACACGTTTTCTTACTTTTGCCTTTGCTGTTGGAAAGCCAAAACCTATCGCAGGAAAACTTGAACAAAATGCCGGCTACTATTCCATCACTCACCCTATGACGGGTAATCAGGCTCTACAAAAGTCGCAAAGCAACAGTAAGATAACAAATGCGCACAATATTGAGGTGATCTATCCGCAAATAGCGGGAATTACAAGTAGCCGTATCCACAATATCATCACAACAATTCTTCAAAACATAAAAGAACCCTCTGAATGGCACGAAGATGGTCATCCGTATCCAAGCTTCATAAAAGCGGCAGAAGAAATTCACTCTCCCACCAGCTTGGACGTCCTTCAAGCCCAAAATTCCCTTGCCTACCAACGCCTTCTCCACGATGAATTGTTGGCACAGCAACTGGCCATTCTCTTAACACGCAATCAAACAAAAAGCCTCAAAGGCCTGGTGATACATCCGTGCTCCGCCTTGCAAACAGCCATAAAATTCCTTCTTCCCTTTGAACTGACAGAGGGACAAAAGGAGGCCCTGCATAGAATTGAGAAGGATATGGCTTCAGGAAAACCCATGCTGCGCCTTATTCAGGGAGATGTAGGATGCGGCAAAACCATCGTTGCGGCACTCGCTATTGCCAACGCTATTGCCAAAGATCAAAAAGGAGAAGGCTATCAAGCCGCCATCCTAGCCCCTACGGACATTCTAGCCACCCAACACATGGCCACACTTGCTCCAATTTTCGAAACCCATGGCTATCAGGTAGCCCTTCTTACGGGGAAAATTACCGGAAAGAAACGCAAAAAAATCCTTGAAGATTTAGCAGAAGGGGCCATTCATCTGCTCATTGGTACGCATGCCGTTATCCAAGAGCATGTTCACTTTAAAAATCTTGCTCTTGTGATTGTGGATGAGCAACACCGTTTTGGGGTGGAGCAGCGAACAAGACTAACGAATAAAGGGCACGCCCCTCACCTTCTGAGTATGACCGCCACACCTATTCCTCGCACACTTCAAATGACGCTTTGTGGCGACCTGGATGTAACCTCTATTTTAGAAAAACCTGTAGGACGCAAAGATATTCTCACATCCATCCACAACGTGAATAAGGTGCAAGAAATTGTTGCAAAATTAAAGAAAAGTCTTAACTCAAACCATAAGGCTTATTGGATTTGCCCCCTTATTGAGGAAAGCGAGAGCCTTGATTATACCGCTGTAAAAGATCGTTTTGCATACCTTAAAAAGCATTTTGGGGGGCATGTTGGCCTTCTTCATGGAAAAATGACACCAAAGGAAAAAGATGTAATCATGGATGCGTTCAAAAATGGTATAGTGAATATTCTCGTGGCCACAACGGTGGTGGAAGTCGGTGTTGACGTCAAAACAGCCAACATTATTATTATCGAACACGGCGAGTGTTTTGGTCTTGCACAACTCCATCAGCTGCGTGGTCGTGTGGGCAGGTCCAATACCCAAGCACGCTGCCTTATCCTCTATGAGAAACTTCCCCCCGTCGCCAAGGAACGTCTAAAAGCCATGCGTGACAGCAACGACGGCTTTTACTTGGCGGAGATGGACCTTAAAATCCGGGGCAGTGGCACCATGCTCGGTATACAGCAAAGCGGCCATCAACCTTTTCAATTCTACAAAGGTGAGCAGCCGAAGCTCCTACAAAACCTTCTTACAAAGGCACACAATGAAGCAAAGACCATCATTGCCGATGATCCAACGCTTATTTCCCTGCGTGGACAAGCTCTCCAAGAGCTCCTCCACATCTTTCGCAAGGAAAATACGCTTAATATTCTAAGATCGGGATAGTTTATTAAACTTTTGTTAATATTTGCCCCGTACAATGGTCCTAGTAAAACATGACAGAAGGACTATACCTATGAAACTACCCTTAACACTTGCTCTTTTGAGTGCGGCAATAATCCTTCCCGAAACAGCCACAGCGGGATCTGTGAAAAAAATGACGAGTATGTGGGAA
>JAIESS010000101.1 GCA_019745755.1 Alphaproteobacteria bacterium | reverse complement strand
TAAACGCAAAAAGATCCTCGAGGCTTCCACCGCCACGGGCTACAATGAGTACATCCGGGCGAAGATCATCGGGCAAGGCATTCATGAGGGCAATGGCCTCTGTCACTTGCTTGGCGGCTCCCTCTCCTTGAACAAGGACGGGTTTAATGAGTACATGACAGGGGTAGCGCTCTCGCAACCGATGCATAATATCCTTTAAAACGGCTCCCGTAGGCGATGTGATGAGACCAATACGCTTTGGGAATGCAGGAAGGTTTTTTTTAAATCGCTGCTCGAAAAGCCCCTCTTTTAAGAGTTTTTCCTTGAGCTGGAGGAGAACCTGAAGCAGTGCTCCTTCCCCCGTAGGGTCGAAAGCACTCACGATCATTTGATATTTAGAGCGTCCAGGATAGGTTGTGATTTTACCAAAGGCAATGATCTCAAGCCCCTCACGCAAAAGGGTAACTTTTCCTGTGCCACGCCAACACACAGCATCCATAACAGCGTCGGCGTCTTTAAGCGCAAAGTAGATATGTCCCGATGTGTGACGCTTAAGACCTGTGACTTCTCCCTTTACGCGAACGCTTGAGAATTGTCCCTCCACCACATCTTTCAATGCCTTGCTAATGATGCTGACGGAATAAATGGGTTGCTCTGTCTCGACGGGGGGAAATTCGGTCATGCCATATTACTCATTTTAAAGATCACAGTCATCTTGATGTTCAGGAAGAGCTTTTTGAAAAGCATCAAGAGTAAGACAGTGGGCTTCAATAGCGCACAAACGGGGATGCTTAGAAAGATCTATCTTAAACCTATGGGCATTATACATTTGTGGAATAAGGCATAAATCTACCCAGGACGGTGTATCAGACAGAGCAAAAGGTGTCCTAAAACGAGCGAGCTCTTTTTCCAGAATATCAAATCCTTCCTTAATCCAATGATGGTACCACGCATCTTTTGCGTTGCTCGTCGCCTCTAGTGTTTCTGTGAGATACTTTAGTACTCGCAAATTATTGATGGGATGAATGTCGCAGGCAATAAATTGGGTAAGCTCTTTTACCTTCCACATAAGCTTTCCATCAATTGGAAGGAGTGGAACGGTAGGATAACGTGTTTCGAGATACTCTAAAATCACAAGAGATTGGGAGAGGGTCATATCACCATCGACCAATGTAGGTACAAGGCCTTGAGGGTTGACAGATGTATAATTGGCGCTGCCTTGCTCGTTTTTACGTAAATCAACGGAAACTGTCTGAAAGGGTATTTTTTTGAGATGAAGTGCGATGCGCACACGATAAGACGCCGATGATCTAAAATAGCTATAAAGCTGAACCGTCATAAGCCTCCAAAAAACATGGAGCGGGCGAAGGGATTCGAACCCTCGACCCTAACCTTGGCAAGGTTATGCTCTACCCCTGAGCTACGCCCGCTTATGCGTCACGCTTTCGCGTTCTTGTGTGTAATATACCGCCCTTTTAAAAAAATGCAAGAAGAAAATTTATATTGTTAGGTGGGATTTTTAGGATTGAGCTTGCCTCAAATAAGTTTATGGGGCATGTATAGAATATTGTTTGCTGTGCAATTTAGAAGGGCGATAGTATCAATATTGTCTATTTGATGCATAAAAAGAAAATTTTGACACTATCTAACTAAGGTTTATTAAAAGAAGAAATAAACATTATGCCTAATTAAGCCTTTTTTGGTCAAGCTCTTGACCATCCTGCTCCATTTTGAATGTAAATTGACTTCCAATATACGCAACGCCATCCATTGTATTTGCATTTCCAAGGTTAAGCGCAATGTCAGCATTATTTACATCTGAACTTATCTTTCCATTTGATGAAGATGCGCCTCTAAAAATTTGGATATCAGCCAAAGTTAACGTTGTGGGATCAACTTTTTGAGCATCTTGATCCAAAATACTTATAAACTTTCCAGTATCATGGTCAAACTCTAAATAAAGCTCTTGGCTTTGTTTTTTGTTTTCAATTTTTTTAGGTAAGCAAAATGAAAGAGATGGCTGAGAATAGTCTTTTGTTGAATCCATTAAAAGGTAGGATATATTCAATACTTGTGTCGATGCTGAAGGAGAAAGAATATAAAACTTACAGGTGTCATTCTGTATTTTACTTTTCAAATGTGCAGGTAAGAGCTTATTAAACATAAACTCGAGTACATGCTTGCTTCCAAATGAGTCGACAAAATCTCCCGTGCCTCGGTAATAGACGAGATTTGTTGCTCTTGGCAGACTAGCTTGTACACTAATTTCTGTTGTGGGTGTGAATCGTGTTTGAGAAGAAATAGGATTGTATTCTTTATTATCGTCATCGAATGTATCGGCACAATAAGCGTTTGCGCAAAGAAGGATAAGTGCGGAAAAAAATGTGATATGAAACATGGTAATATATTCCTTATTGAAGAGGTCCAGTCAAATCATATCTTTGTGAAAGTTAACAAAAAGTTAACAAAAAATAAAATTATATGGGATTTGATTTTTGTAAAAAATGATCGCCGCACAAAAAATTATCGTGCCAGAGTCAATAGAAGGGATGGGGTAGATACAATTTCAATTCTATCGTTGGTATAGTCTGTATCACATTTTTTTGTCTGATTATTTTTAGAAACGTTTGTGTGGGGAAGGCTGTTTACTGTATTTCTGTGGGGCTGCATACCAACGCCCACCATTTTTGCCAATCCAATAATCCTTGCAACAAACTTTTTCTATTGTCGATGAAACTGTGTCTAATATCATCCTATTTGCCTGATAATGCACTACTTATAGGCCCCCATTGCTCTGCCTTCCAAT
>JAIESS010000047.1 GCA_019745755.1 Alphaproteobacteria bacterium | reverse complement strand
GCCACAAACGTCATACCAAAGCGTTTTTTGAACTGGCGCCGTGCCGTGGAAGCGTCCACGGATAGTGCTTCAAAATCGGAGTCTTTCCAACGGATTTCGGGGTTGGCCTCGACAGCATCCACAAGGGTTTTCACAAGATCTGATACAAAATCAGGAGGGGATAAAGGGCGACAGCGAAGGCATGGACGAAACCCTGCAAGAAGCGCCTCCTGCGCCGTCCCGTAGAACCCACAATTATCATATTTTGGCTTTCGGGCAGGACATGTGGGGCGGCAAAAGACCCCCGTTGTTGTTACACCGACATAAAACACGCCATCATAGTCCGTATTTTTGTGGAGAAGGGCTTGGTAGTATTCTTGCTTAATACCGTCTGTCATCGTTTTCGGTAGCATTATATTAACAGTTTCTAGTCGTTTCTATGCTTTACTATAGCCATATTTAAACACCTCCGTCGTCGAAATTTAGGCATGGATTTTTATGATGTTATACGTATCCTAGGCTCTAAGGAAAATTTTCATCATAGTCTTCGTGAGAGGCAGGTCTACAGCTTTTGAGCTTTTATACGTACAGATAATTGTGCTCCTTTTTTCATAGACATCTGAAGTTTCTCATTAGAGCATATGAGCATCTTTCGAAGGCCATCACTGATTATATGACTATATAGCTTTTTATGATTGTCTGAGACAAGACGTTCTCCTAGTTCTTTAACATAGTCTAAGTATGCTTGACTCTGATCTTCAAAGATGATCTGTGTAAATCCGCACTGCATCAGGAGTTTATGATAGGATACCTCGGTTTCCTTATAGGACGGTTCCCCTGTGGTAAGATTTTCCACAATAGGACCAAGGTCATTTGGGACAATCCAATCTATGAGGCAAAGTTGCCCTGATGGTTTAAGGAGGCGAAAAAGTTCACAAAAGAGAGATTTTTTATCCTCAACATTTGTCAAAACACCCTTGCTGTAGATAATATCAAAGGTCTTAGAGGGTAATGGAATGAGCTCATTGGGGGGATATGTCACAAAATGGACGCGATTTTTGATATCAGCGGGGGTCTTGTCGTTTGAGTACAAAGCTAGTTTTGGGTATATATCAAGCCCCGTTACATAACAGTGATGTTTTTGCGCCAGATAATGTGCCATGCCTCCGATGCCAGACCCCACATCAAGGAGTTTTTTTCGGGTAAGATCTATGCCCTTAAACATAAGGTCCACTGCGGCGTAACCACCAAGCGAAATGAGTCCAGGACCATACATGGCCTCAAACAAAGGTGCATTATCGGGTGTATAAATTTCTTTTTGCATAGCGTTCATCCTAACATTATTTTTGTGTGCTTTTTGATTTTTTCTAGGGTGCTGCTAGTATTGGCAGTTCCAAGTTGTAAAAATTTTGGGCTAAATATTTCATTTTTTACAACGCAATCTTTGTTGAGTATTTCACTCGGTTCAAGGCGAAGCTGCTGCGGAACATCTTGATGTTGTGATCATTGGCAAAGGTGCGACGCACAAAATCATGATATGCTTGAACATCAGAGACCATAATCACAAGAAAATAATCAAAATCGCCGGAAACAAAATAACATTGCATCACCTCCTCATGCTGCAACATCTTTCGCTCAAAATTCTCAAGCAAATCTTCTCGCTGCTTTTTCAGGGATACATTCAGAAAAACAATGAAATTTCGCCCCACTTTGTGTGGATCCACAACCGACACGTCATGCGTAATAATGCCCTCGTCCCGAAGCTGTTTCACACGACGAAGGCAAGGCGGCGGTGAAAGACCAATGCGCTCAGCAAGCTCCACATTCGTAATCTGGTTATTTTCTTGAAGGATATTGAGGATTTTTTTGTCATGCACATCAAAAGCAAAAGGCTTGTTTTCCTTGATTGTGATATTTTTTTGATATTTAGCCATTATTTTTTAAAATTTGTGTCGTTATTTGCGACTCTAAGCATACATTTTTGTAATTTTTATGCATAGATAAAAAATTTCATTTTTGGGCGTTTGTGATGTAATGCACATATCAGAACAGTTGAAAGAAGAAAAATGAAATTTATCTATGCGGCACTTCAATGTATTGTCTTTTCATTACCTCTTTATGCATCGGATCTCGATACGCTCGAAATGGAAAAATTACGATCTCCTCATCATAATCACAGAATTCACCCGTCCGAAGAGCAGCCCCTCCTTCCCAAAAAGAAAAATAGGGATACGTCTTATTTATCAAATGCAGCGATCTTTGGGATGTCAGGCCTTGGCGCATGCAATCACTCAGCAGGTATGTTGCTTAAGTTTTTGCATACCCCTCTCGAGTCTCACGACTATTTCTTTATTATAGGCGATGCCTTTTGGTTACTCGCCATGGGAGGTGGTGTGGCCGTTAGCCTCTACCGTTATTACAACAGTAAAAATACTTAGCATAACCCAGCCCTATTCGTCCATCCCAGCATCAGAGAGCTTTGCAGCTTGGTCTTCGGAAATAAGGGCATCGATGATATCGTCAAGGGCTTCCCCTTCCATGATTTGAGCAATTTTATAAAGGGTGAGGTTAATACGATGATCACTAACCCGGCCTTGGGGAAAGTTATAGGTGCGAATACGTTCCGAACGATCACCGGAGCCCACTTGGGATTTACGGCTTGCCGAACGCTCCGCGTCCTTTCTTTCACGCTCCACTTCATAAATACGGGAACGCAAAATTTTCATGGCTTTGGCCTTGTTTTTATGTTGGGAGCGTTCATCTTGACAGGTCACAACAGTACCTGTGGGC
>JAIESS010000107.1 GCA_019745755.1 Alphaproteobacteria bacterium | reverse complement strand
GTTGCTGTCACGTTCATAAGCACATAGTGCCCTTTTTTATTTTTGTTAATAGGGTAGCTGAGGCTACGAAGACCGCAAAACTCAATCTTTCCTACTTGGCCATTATCATTTTTAATAAGCGTTGTGTAGTGTTTGGCCATATTTTCGACTTGCGCAGCCGTAATATCTTGACGCGCAATAAAAACGCATTCATAAAAGCGCATTATATAATTCCTTTCGGTTGTTTATCTATGGGTTAAAACCAGCAAACAGCCCTCTAACAAGGGCAAGGAACAACGGTTTAAACAGGGGAAGTGTAAGCAAGATTTCAAAAAAAAGCAAGGACTTGTTTGAATTTTAACCCCCCCCTAATTATCACAACATTATGTGTTTATCGACGTTGAGCGATAAGCTCTTCTACCTTCTCTCGAGACAACTCAAGAACATTTGTGCAACCTGATTGGATATAATTGAAATAGTCGTAGGCCATAGGATCGTTGGGTCTATCCGGCTTATGAATGGTGAATTGACGGCCATCTGTAAAGGTGACTTTGCGAGCACTTCCTTTCCCTTTTTGGCCAATATCGCGTGTTTTGATGGTAAAGCCATTGGCTTTGAATGTGTCACTGAATAAATTCCAGGACGTTTTTTGATGCTTGTAGATATGTGTAGAGAGGAAATCAATGAGTTCTGGTGTAAAGACATTGAATGATTCATTGGGATTATGCTGTTGAGCCAGAGCAGCGTGTGCTTCTTGTTTTTTGCGCTTTTGATGGTGTTTATGAGCTTCTGCAGGATCATCAAAGGATTCCTCTTCGCTCAAGGCAGTGTCGATCTTCTCAGAGGAAGTCGTTGTTATGGAGGTATTTTCTCCTGCATGGGCTGTTGTTTCTGGCAGCATTTTTTCAGATAAGACAAGAGGTTGAGAATCAAGCGCCTTCTCACGCATTGATATTACTTCTGCCGTTTCTTGCATGACTGTTACAGTGCAATCTGCATCATTTCTTTCCTCAGGAAAGGAGGGGAAGTCTTTAGGTGAAGATTGTTTTGCAGGATCTATTTTTTCCTTCTTTATTTTCAACGAAAGAGTGCTCTGAGAAATTTCTCTGACCTTATCTTTTTCTTTCCATAGTGTATTTATGATCGGCGGGTATGTATATGAATCACGACAATCGGAAATTTGTTTTCTTTGTTCTATCAAATGGAAGAGCTGTATTTTTTCACCAGCGTCCTTATTTACAAGATACTTCGTGACTTTTTGCAACAAATTTTCGTAACGGTTATCGATAATAGCTATATGTGTAACTGCCGCATTTGTTTCTTCCTTAGCCTGTCTATTAATTTTTTCACTGTATTTAACAACATCATATGCTTTTGGAAAGTATTGTTCCATTTCATAAAAAATGGAATGTAATGTTAAAATGCAAAGCCCAAAGGGAGATGTTTGTGATAACTCCTTGATGTTATTTATATTTTGTATACTGAACCAATGAAAGGCCATCTGCACTTCTAATCTAAGGGTTTGATAGGTCTTTTCTCTGATCTCATGATCAACAAGATTATAGGCAACTGTATTATAGAGAAACTCAAGATAGGTTAAAAATTCTTCATAAATAGGATGAGTCGTAAGGGAAATGTAATCATCAAATGTCAACAATTTTTTATACTCATTTTTGTCAAAAGCCGTTAAGATCTGCTTCCTTATGGGGGATTCTTCGACGTTAATGTTTTTTATTTCCGCTTTAATATAAGCTATACCTTCTTGAAGAATTCTTTGAATGTCTGAAATATCCTCTTTACTCAAGGAGCAGGCGTCTATTTGATTATCAGCATTAACGGATTTTAGGTTCGATATGATTTTAGCCGTGTTGCCCATAGCCATATCCATCTCAGCGTTTTGCTGATCAACAGTGAGATAATCCGATGCAAAAGATGTTGTCGTTGTTAGTGCTAAAATTAATTGTAAATGCAGTAATTTCATTGCGTTTATATCGTAATATAATTTATTCATTAATTATTTAATTATGCGCATAAATTAATTCAATATGCGCATAATTAATTCAACAAAAAATATTCGTCTGCTGACGGTTGTGAAGATTTTGTTATCACGCCGAGGTTTTCTTTGGCACATCCAATAACGCATGAATCCTTCGAAAATGGGCATAACAAATCGCGACAGCAAGAGCGTCCGCACCATCGGATGTAACTACCCGGAAAGCAACCGCTGCACCATCATGGCGACCTGGTCCTTATCCGCATGACCAACGCCCACAATAGATTTTTTAACACGGTTCGCAGCATACTCGGATACGGGGAGAGAAGGCAGGCAAAGTTTCCTATTTCTAGAAAAACGAAAAATCATATAAAATTAATAATAAAATAAATGCATGATTAACAATATATTAAAGATATTCTGCGTTAATTAAGGTGATATAATTTTATTATAGGTCATCGCGATGAAATTACGCTTCTTTATAGTCTCCATGCTAATGTTTTTGCCTTTCATCCACGGATTGTATGCCATGGATAGCGAACAAAATGCTGTGGCAGAAAAATCTAAAAACTTTTTTGGTCACTCTAAAAAAGAAAAACCACAAGAAACGACACTGTCGTTACCTGATGCACAAAAAGATGATATGTTTCAATCACCTAACACAGCCAATAATCAGGAGCAGTACTTAAAACTTGAAAAAATCATTGCAACAAATGAAAATTTAACGTTTTGGGGGGTAGCCATTTTTAAAAGTGATGATGTTTTTGGTAAAGGTATTTGTTTTGGAACAG
>JAIESS010000026.1 GCA_019745755.1 Alphaproteobacteria bacterium | reverse complement strand
TATACGGTGGAATGACACGGCTTTCAAGAAAAGAGGTTGAAAAATAAGCTAAGGATGTGACGAAATCATATTATTCTTCTTAATTTTTTCATAAGCGTAGCTTTTGCAAGAGGCGGGAATCATAAAGAGTATACATCAGATTACTGGCCCTCTCACAACAGCACCTACTCCTTACCACTGCTCCCCTCTTGCGTGGACATAGCTTCCCCGGTGGGGCCCTCCCGGCCTTGAATCTCCAGTGTCTGTGCCCCACAAACCAATAGGGGCTCCTCACACTCCACCTCGATATGAAATACCCTTCAGTCAGCCTCGACGTGCGGTGTACAGGGGACGCTGTGCGCCATAGGATGGCACGGGTATACCAACTTCTCTGGAATTATCCATTGAAGATTATGAAAAAGCCTGAACTTCCTCATTTTTCGCCTAAATACTCTTAGAAATCGTGCATGATAGTATCCGAGGGATGGTAGAATGCCCTAGATTTCTTTGAGTATAGCAGTACGTACACGCACTATAAACTGGCTCCGTGTTGGTCCCAGCTTCACTGGATCTTACTAACCACTATGGCCACACTATCATGGGGATAGTTAAGAAAAGGTAAAAAAGTTAGAAAAAATAAAAATAGTCAATGAGCGATGGTATAGTGCCACAAGTGTTTACTCATTCAGTTTTTGAGGTGGTTATGCATCCTATTTCTTAATCTGATCTTTCAGTTTATTTAAAAGAAGCATTTAAGCCCGCAACGGATTATAGCGGTGTGATTAAGATTCAAGGTCCAGATCAAGAGTTCACCTGGATCCAAGGGTATGCTAATAAAGCAGCGGGCACACCTGTTGATATGAATACGAAATTTCAAGTCGCATCCATTACCAAGCAATTTACGGCGGTGGCCTTGCTCATGGCGCTGGAGAAAGCGGGGTCTCATGATGACAATCTTGATGCGGCCCTTCATACACCTCTTAGCCATTATGTGCCGGATTTTGATGTAGAATGGTCGTCTAAGGTTACGCTCCACCAAATTCTTACCCACACATCCGGTATCGAGAATTACACGGACTTTGATGAGATTCTATCCATTTCGAAGGAACCAGAACCACGCAAGAATCTCTTCGCGTTTTTCAAAACACTCAAGCAGGATCCGTTAAAAGTAGGCCAATTCCATTATTGCAACACGGGCTATGCTCTCCTCGAATACGTTATCGACAATCTCACCGGTATGCATGCAGGTGACTTTATGAAGCAGGACATATTCTCTCCTCTCGGTATGCATAATACATCTTTGCCCTACACATCGACGGTGGAGCAATTGATTGAAAGTGATGAGCTCACTCGTATGGCGAGGGGCTATACCGTAAACACGCTTGCGCCTAATTTTCAGTGTAATGAGATTTCTTGGTATGAGTGTTTTGAGGTGTGCTATGTAAGCGGCGGCATTATTTCCACAGTGTGCGATCTCATCACATGGATGCGTGATCTTTGCAAGGAAAACACAGTCATTCCAAAGCACATAGCAGAGCGTGTTCTTCAAAAACATATCTACCATAGAGAAATTGATGAGGATTCATGGTGGTATGGTTATGGTGTGGGGGTTATTGAGAATACGAACCCTCGGCTGAATAAATTTTGGCATACAGGCCTTGTCTACGGCTATGAATCGATCTTAACGTACTACCCCAATATGCATATTACCCTTGTGAATCTTAGTAACTGTTGCAACGACTTTTATGAACGATCAAAAATCACACGCATTATTCGAAAAGAGCTTGAGCATATTGCCGATGAAGCAGATCAGGATAAAATAATTGAAAGCACCTTGGATGAGCGTTATCCACATCGCCTCGCTATGCTGAATCGTATCGATCCAAGGCCTGTGACGCACTTTGAGAAGTTTCTTGGGGTATTATCTAAAATATCACTACGTGAGAAGGAGTAAAAAGACACTCGACATTTAAAGAATTTTCATTAACTATGTGATAATTTTTAACTTCAAAGGCATTTTTTATGAAACTTCGTACTTATTTTTATGTTGTCGTTTGTTTCTTTTTAGGTATCCAAGGAAGCGTTGCGGATCTGTCTAATTGCATTTTTCTAGCAGGTTCGGGCAATCCTGAGCTTGCTTCAAAAATATGTGATCAGTTAGGTGTGAATCTCGTGGATGCGGGGATCGAACGTTTTAAAAATGGTGAGATTGCCGTGACCCTCAAAGAGGCTGTTCGTGAAAAAGATGTGTTTATCATTGCGGCCTTTATTGAACGCGACACCATGAGTGTAAATGACCAGCTCATTGAATTTCAATTACTTGCTGATGCGGCGAGGAGGGCAGGGGCCCACCGTATTTTTGCCATGTTCCTCAATTATCCCTATGCTCGCCAAGATCGTCGCTCGGATAAAAGGGCGCCTATCTCTGCGTCCATGGTGGCCAATATGGTGGAAAATGTAGGGCACGTGAAACGCCTTGTGACCATTGATCTTCATGCAGAGCAAATCCAAGGTTTTTTCCAAAGCACAGGTGTCGATAATATTAGCTCGGGAAAACTTTTTGCGGAACATATGGCGACATTGAATCTCGGGCCCATTGTTGTGGTCTCTCCCGATGCGGGAGGGGCAAAACGCGCTGAAACCTTCAAGGATTATTTGGCACATCAAGGAGTAACATCCGATTTTGCTATGATGATTAAAAAACGTCTCAAGGCCAATGAGGTGGAAAGTGTGCAGCTTGTGGGGGATGTAAAGGGAAAGGTTGCCATTATTATTGATGAT
>JAIESS010000140.1 GCA_019745755.1 Alphaproteobacteria bacterium | reverse complement strand
ATTAGAATTATGCCTTGAAAAAGGTGCTCCTTATCTTATGACGGCCCATCATAAGGACGATCAGATCGAAACATTCTTCTTACGTTTGTTCAAGGGAAGTGGCACCAAAGGTTTAGGAGCGATGAAAATGCATACTGTGATTCAACACAATAATAGACCTCATATTACGCTTTTACGCCCTTTGCTAGATATAGCTAAAAAGGATCTTCTTGCCTATCTCAAAGAAATTGGCCAAGATTTCATTACGGATCCCTCCAATGAAAATAAAGCTTTTGAGCGCGTAAAACTACGACACATGATATCAAATTTGCGGCACCAAAACTTTGATGTGGATGCCATCATGGAGACAGTTGACCACTGTCAGCAACAAAGCTCTTTTATTGATAACATCATAGAAAAGCATAAGGCTGAGTGCTTTCAAGAGAATACACTTGATATCCAGAAATTTTTAGCTCTTGAGTCATTTTTACAGAAAACATTGCTTCGGGAGTATCTCTGGCACTTATCCGGAAAAGACTATCCCCCCAAGTTTCATGCAATTAATAATGCTATTGAACTTCTACGTGCTGGAAAAACATTCACTCGCGCAGGCTATGTTTTCAAAAGAAGCACTGATCACTACGTCATGATAAAAGAGAATCGTTGATCGGTCATTTCCTTCGCCTCCTTATGCTCTCTCAAAAAGCCTTTCAAGATCTCCCCGGGTGAGTTTGATAAAGGACGGGCGACCATGATTACACTGATTTGAAAAAGGTGTTGCTTCAATGGAGCGTAGCAATGCATTCATTTCTGGTACTGATAATTTTCTTCCAAAACGCACACTACCGTGACAGGCCTTTGTTGATAGTTTTTCAAGAATTCTTTCTTCAATTTGGGTTGATAGAGCATGCGTATTGAGGTCGCTTGCCATATCCAAAATAACTTTCTTTATATCCATGTCTTTTAAAAGGGCAGGGATTTCTTTTACAATCACTTGATTTATCCCAAAAATATCCACGATAAAACCGAGTTTTTTGAGCATGTCGTTATACTCAACCAATATCGCTCTGTCGCTCTCCTTCATATCGACAATATCTGGGATTAATAATAATTGGCGATCAACACCTCCCGTTGCCATCTGCTGTTTGAACTTTTCATAAAGCAATCGCTCCGCTGCCGCATGCTGATCAACAAGATAAAATGCATCTTCTGTTTGACTAATAATATAACTATTAAAGAGCTGGGCCTGGGCTTGTCCTAAGCAATGATCATCAGAGATATTTTCATTATAAAAGGGTGGCTGATAATTCTCAACGACAGCCACATTAGATCGCGCTCTATGGGCGATGGATGGTCCATAGAGTGGCACCTGATAACGTGGTTGAGAGTTCTCTCTTACAGGCGTAGAAGAAGATACAGTCAGATTAGAAGGAATAGGTGGAACCTGGTAAGACGCCATGGGGGACGTAATTGGAGACCTATGTACATAAGGTGCTCGAAACGCCTCCATTGTTACACGGGTGAGGTGCGTACTTGTCATCGTCCCTTGATGGCGTAGATGGTTGTGAACAAGGCTAATGATAGTATCACGAAGCTTGTTACCCTGCATGAAACGTACTTCAATTTTTGCAGGATGCACGTTCATATCAACGGCCATAGGATCCAGCGTAAGGAAAAGACTACACACAGGATGACGCCCCTTAGCGAGGTAATCTGCATAAGCCACCTTCATTGCCGTATGCAACAGCTTATCCTTGACGGGGCGATGATTCACAAAAAAGTATTGCTTGTTTGCTTGGGAAGCTGTGTATGTCGTTAGACCAATATATCCACTGATTTGAAGACCGTCCTCAGCATGGTCATACCTAATAGGCACGGCATTATCCATAAAATCTGTAGCAAGGACTTTGCTAAGGCGTATTTCGAGGGAATCTTCTTTTGCCACCTCAAAAAACACACGATCATTATGAATGACCTTAAACCCTGAATGAAGGTGGGACAGAGCGAGGCGTTCCATTACATCCAAACAACTGGAAAGCTCGCTATTAGTGGTTTTCAAGAATTTGAGGCGCGCCGGCGTTGCGTAGAATAGATCGCGAACCTCAATGGTTGTTCCAACGGAACCATTAGCTGGAATAATAGACTCCTTCTCTCCACCGGAAATACTGAGACAAAGGGCTGTGTTCGCATCTGCCCGACGGGTTGTAATATTGACCCTTGCAACGGCGCTGATGGCCGCAAGTGCTTCACCACGAAAGCCAAGGCTCCTGATATTAAATAAATTCTCATCCGGAATTTTGGATGTGGCATGACGCTCCACACACAAAGCCAGGTCATCTGCATGCATGCCGGACCCGTTATCCTGAACACTGATATAGGTCCTCCCCCCTTCACGAAGGGTGACCGTAATCAACGTTGCACCCGCATCAAGGCTATTTTCCACAAGCTCCTTAATCACAGACGATGGCTTTTCAACAACTTCCCCTGCGGCGATTTGATTAATAAGAACAGGACCAAGAAAACGAATGGACATGACAAAAACATATTGAGAACAGAACCTTCTCTATGCTTAGTCAATTTTATAGAAGGTGTCGAGGAAAATGGGATGTTAGATTTTTTAAGTGTATAATGACGCTCAATCCTGTGTCACATTAGGCGGAGATATAACACAACTGACATATTTCGGATGTAACTTAGCATCCTTGTCAGATTATACTATAATGTCTTAATACAAGGTTAAGAAAATTAGGATTTTTTA
>JAIESS010000127.1 GCA_019745755.1 Alphaproteobacteria bacterium | reverse complement strand
GCGGATACACTGCGCTCACCCTGCTCCACTTTTAAAATTGTGATCGCTCTCATGGGATATGACGCAGGAATCATCGAGGACGAAGATCACCCAAAACTACCTTATAAAAATACCTATCCAAAATATGTGGACTCTTGGAAGCAGCCGCACACACCTCGTCTTTGGTTTATTAACAGCTGTTTATGGTATTCACAGTTCATCACCCATCGCCTTGGATTAAAGAAAATGAAGGCGTATCTCAACAGACTAAATTATGGCAATCAAGATCTGTCTGGCACAAAAGGGAAAAACAATGCGCTTACCTCCTCCTGGATTTCGAGTTCACTTGAAATCTCACCACGGGCACAGCTAAATTTTATAGAACACTTATTTAATGAAACCCTACCGTTCAGTCCCCTTTCCCAAAAAAGGACGAAGGCTATCCTTGTGCCGGAGAAATTACCTAATGGATGGACGCTCCACTTTAAAACAGGCAGCGGCTACCAACTGGACAGTGCACGTAAAAAAATTCCACTCAAGATGGGCTGGTGTGTGGGTTGGATGCAAAAAGGAGGCCGTACGATCTTCTTTATCCAGTACATTAAAGAGGATAGTTTAAAGCCAGGATTTGCAGGTAACCGCATTAAAAGCGCAGCCATCAAAAAGCTCGAAAAGCTCGTCCACAAATATTGAATTCCTCTATAATAGCGATATAGTTTTGAAATTAAAAAGAAGAGACTTCATGGAAGAATTTCTTGAAGATGCATTACACTTATATGGGCTAAGTGACTTTAGAACCATCCAGGAAATTTCTACCTCTTTTCAAAGGGTGGAAAGCTCAAAATAAATTCCGTGTACGCGCCATACTCAGATCGACAGGTAATGTCGCCCCCCAAACTTTTCATTACAGATTTACAAAATGCAAGTCCGATACCCGTTCCATACTTTGTTTTGCTATAAAATTTATCAAAAATATGCGGCAAGATATCGGGTGCAATACCTGTGCCAGTATCTTTAAAAGAAAGGGTGTTGATGCCACCTTGGGTATACATCCTAATCGTGACCTCACCCTTATCAGCAGCTTTTACGTAATAGATGCTGTTTTTCAAGAAGTTAAAAAACACGTGTTTTACAAGAAGAGAATTCCCCTTGAATTCAAAATCTATGTCGCATTGAGTCTTCACCAGTGAGCGATCGTTCCCTACAAAGGGATACTCTATTAAAGCCTCGTCCACACATCTTTTAATCGCACATGTCTCGATAACCGCATCCCTGAAGTCTGCTCGTAGATTCATCAACATAATATCAATGAGCGAGAAGGCTTGGCGTGTTACTTTCTCGATATTATCGGGCACTTTTATAGCGTGGGAGAGTTGCTTTTCACTAAAGCTGCCGTTCCGTTCTGAAGGCTTCAAGGTGTTACGATCTTTGATAAGGGAGGGAAGTATCGTTTTTAAAAAATGACCGATCCCAGAAAGCGCAAAAAGTGGGGTGCGCATTTCGTGTGCAATCGCCCCTGCCTGCATTTGGAGCGTGCGTTGTTTTTCTCTTTGCACCATGCCATTGCGCATCAGGAATAACTTCCCAAAGAGTATGATTGAGCTATAGGTTATTAACACGGGCTGGATGCGGTCTAATGGGTAAAATGGCTGCACAACTGATAAGTCATAACACGCTATGCCTAATCCTATCCCAACCGGCAAGAAGAGCAAGATGAGTGATGCATCAATAAAAATTATGCATAAAACAAATCCAGTTAAAGAATTTAAAGCCCACTCATAGGAGAAATTATTTTTAAGCAACATGAAGGTAAAAAAGAACGGCAAGGAATAAAGAATAGTTGCATGCCAATAATAGGGGAGCAGGTTTTTGAATTTTGGCGACCAATGTTTTTGGAGCAACAAAGGTATACACACAACACTAATAAAGGATCTGACTGCAAAGCTATCATAAGTGGAATGGTCGGAATAAAACCACAATAAATAATATATTGGGTTGCTTATGATTTGGAATAACGCGTAGAGAAAGTAAGGATAATCTTCTTCTTTCGCACGCCCTACGATTTTGTTATTAATTGCCTTCAGAGATTTCATTTTTTATCATTATGAAATGTTGATATACATCCATTTTATATGTGTTATTTGTCAATAAATAGTTGCTATTTATGTGTTTTTCTAAAGCAGCTTGGTTAGCATATCCGCCAGTATCATGCAGATGTAAGCCACAAATATGCAGCATGGTTGTGAGATCTTCCGCATAAAAAGATTCTTTGGAAGAGATAAATTCTATTTTTTTACCCAATTGAGCAACTTGTTGGACAAAGTCATTGATAGGGTATGTTGTACCATTAAATGCATTGCCTAGCTTTTCCCTATCTAGCCCGCTATTAATAACAATGGCTATAATTCCATGGGGCTTTAAGGCATGAAGAGCCTTTTCCACCACGTTTAACCATTTTGTCTGAGGAAAATGATACATCACATGCGATAAAACTATCAGATCAAAATAGCTGTTTGTCTGAAAGGTTTGCAGAAAGGGTTTGCATATTTTCTTTAATATAGCATCCTTAGGAAAAGAGCATGGCACAATATTGTCCAATACTTGAGGGACAGGATCTATTAAGGTTATCTCTTTGAATTTTCGTCCAACCCACCGGGTTAAATTACCATTACCTGGGCCCACATCTAAGAATGTATGATAATTTTGAACATGCGGCAGAACAGTTCTTAGAAAAAAAACACCTCTATTTCGCG
>JAIESS010000023.1 GCA_019745755.1 Alphaproteobacteria bacterium | reverse complement strand
TGAGATTTAGATGCTGAATCAAAGATTAACTGTAAAAAATCGATTGTCATCGCAAAGAGAACTCCATGAGTGTAGGGCCACTCTTAACAAAAATCTGATCCACTGCCTAGGGGGCGAGAGAATAAGAATGCGATGAAGAAAAAAAGGGTGTGAATAGAATCCTAATCACACCCCGCAATTCAAATGGTTCGATTGCTTAGTTTGACTTCTTCGCCTTAATGATCTTCGCTTGAGACCCGATGCGATAAAGGTAGTAGCTCGTTCCCATAAACACAACGGATCCTAAAAGAACAGCCATGGAATGAAACCCTTCTGGTGCAATTTTAAAGAGTGTCGTTGATTGGTATGCGGCAAAAGGAGCAGCGAGCAAAATACCCACCAAAGCTTCACCTGCAATAAGACCGGAGCAAAACAGAACGCCTCTGCGTTTTGCATAAGCAGCGGCTTTTTCAAAATTCACATTCAATGCGGCACGTTGTTTGTTGAGGCGCTTGTCAGCAAAGAATGAGACAAGACCACCAAAAGCAAGTGGCACAATCACATCTTGAGGCATGTAAATACCAAGAGCAACAGCAAGGACTGGAAATGACCATTTTGAATTTTTGCGTTTTAAGTACGCATCAAAAGCGATAACCACCACGGCCAAGCCAAAACCAATGAATATCATCGTCCAGTCAAGAGACCTTGCAAAAACACCTTGAGCAATCGCGGCCATGATAGCGGCCTTGGGTGCTGCAAGCGCTTGAGTTGGATCCATACCTTCACGGGGAAAAGAATTACCGATACCATATGCTTGGTATAAAACTTGCAAAATCGGGGTAATAGCAACGGCACCCACAATCACACCAAGCATCAACATTACCTGTTGTTTCCATGGTGTGGCGCCTACAATTTGACCTGCTTTTAGATCTTGTAAGTTGTCACCACTGATGGCCGCAGCATTCGCCATGACAGCACCAATGATGATGGTGATACCAGCCGCTGCGAGCGCCTTTGATGTTTCTGCATGAAAATTTATTTCAGTGCTTAATAAAAAGAGCAAAATAAATGAAATGGATAACACTGCCATAATGGTAACGCCTGACAAGGGATTGTTGGATGATCCCACAATACCCGTCATATATCCGGCAATACCTGCCCCAATGAATCCAACAAAAAGGGTGAAAAGCGTTACTGTTGAAACGGTAACCCAATACAACGTCGGTGTTAATCCAAGGGAGGATTCCCCTAAAATATAATGGAAAATAAAGAACAACGGGACAACCAAAAGGGCAATGCCCGCAAGGACATATGTCACTGGAATATCAAAATCTGTTCTTTTGATTTTGTGAGATTCGTTAAGTTTTAGATGTTTGAGCATGGCGATAGAAGAAATCACTCCATTTTTGATGGGGCCAAACAAGTGAATGATTGTCCAAATACCACCGATAATCATGGCGCCCACACCAATCATACGCAATTTGCTGTTCCAAATGCTGACCGCTGCTTCATAAGTTGAACTTGCTTCTGGCACACCAAATAGGTAGCCGTAAAGAGGAACACCAAGACACCACACGCCAACGTTACCAAGCAGCATGCTGACGCCGACTTCAATGCCAACGATATAGCCGGCTGCAATCATCACAAGGGATAGCCCTGTTCCAAAACCAAAGACAGTTCTGAGTCCTGTTGTCCAATATTGTACGCTCTCCTCAAGAACCATGAGACCGGTTTGTGCAAATTTAGCGGTCGCTGCAAGAGCACTCCCTAGAATAAGGTCCTTCGCTCCTTCTTTTGAAGAGGCTTCACCAGCCTTCAACACTTCACCTGTTGCGATTCCTTCTGGGAATTTCAAAGGATTTTCAATGATGAACGCACGCCTTAAGGGAATAGAGAAGAGAACGCCTAGGAGTCCTCCAACAATCACGATGGATGTGGTCAGGAAGAAGGGAAAGTCCGCCCAATAATTCATCATAATAAGAGCAGGAAGCGTAAAGGCAACGGCGGCTGCAATCACCTCACCTGCAGATGTGGCGGTTTGTACGATATTATTTTCAAGGATGTTAGAGTTTTTAAAAAATTTGAGAATGGCCATGGAAATCACAGCGGCTGGAATTGTTGCTGTTACTGTGATTCCGAGTTTGAGGCCAAGGTAAGCATTGGACCCCGCCATAATGATAGCAAGAAAAATACTTAAGATTGTTGCCTTTAGCGTTATTTCAGGAAGACTTTGACTTGCCGGTATGTGCGGTATCACTTCTTCTATAAGATTTTGTTGTTCAGTGCCTGAACGATTACCGAAGACACGCTTCATGAAGAAACTCCTAACTTTTTTAATATCTACTTATTTTATCTAAAGAAAAACTATATACCTAACTCAATAGATTTTTCAATTTCTTCAAGAACTTTATTTATATTTTTTTTGCTTGTTCCGCCCGCTTGAGCAAGATCAGGCCTGCCTCCGCCACCTTTGCCACCAAGGATTTCAGAGGCTTTCTTTGCAAAGGTTATTGCATTGAACTTCTCTGTTAAATCTGGAGTCACGCCAATCACAATGGATATTTTTTCATCATTACCAGAGGAAGCGACCACAACACCTGACTTGATTTGGACTTTAAATTGATCAACGAGAGATTTGAGTTCATTTGCAGGCGCGTCTCCTGCATCCTTAAACAGGAAATTAACACCATTAATGCTCTTAGAGGTTGCAGCACCTGTGTCACCAGCAAGGGCTTTTTCTCGAAGATC
>JAIESS010000055.1 GCA_019745755.1 Alphaproteobacteria bacterium | reverse complement strand
CAAGCGATGCGGGATCAAAATTTTCATACCTATCAACAGCTGGTGGCGCATTTCTCGAGTGGCTGGAGGGTCGAGAGCTCCCGGGCGTTAAACGTCTTATGCGCTCAATGAAAACAATCGATTAAAAAACAATTGACAGAGTTGGGAGAGTTTAAAGTGGCAAAGGATTATTATTTAGGAGCGACCCCCGCTGGGTTTCATAAGATCGTCTACGAAACCTATGGCACCCCCAATCCGGACAACACAGTTGTTTGTGTCCATGGACTCACGCGCAACAAGGGAGATTTTTACTATCTTGCAGAGGCGCTTAGCCAAAACGCTTATGTGGTAGCCGTTGACATGGTGGGGCGGGGGGAGAGTGACCGATTGAAGGACCCGATTTTTTATTATTACCCCCAATACCTCAATGACCTTGTGGGATTGTTAGCCCGTCTTAACGTTAAGACAGTGGATTGGATAGGCACATCCATGGGCGGCCTTCTAGGCATGCTTTTGGCCTCTCTTGAGAACACGCCTGTTCGCAGGCTTGTCATGAACGATGTGGGCCCTCTCATTCCGCGCTCTGCCATTGATCGCCTTAAGGCCTATGCCTCGGTCAAATTGTCGTTCAAGTCCAGAGATGAAGCGCACGATATGCTTCGTAAAATATTTGCCCCCTTTGGGGAATTACCCGAGGATCGCTGGCAACATCTCTTTAAAAACACTCTAGTGACAGAAGCCGATGGTACCATTGGCCTTAACTATGATTACAAGGCAGCGCAAGAAACAAAGTCTGAGCAATACGCTAAGGAGGATGAGGCTGGAAACATCACTTTTTGGGATTACTGGGAGCGCGTAAAATGCCCTGTTTTCCTTATTCAAGGTGCCTTATCCGATATTCTCTCTCCCACCCTCATGTCAGAGATGATCGAGCGCAAAAAAGGTGAACCCGTAGAAAGCTTGGTAATCCCAAACACTGGACACGCCCCCTCTCTCATGCTCCCGGAACAAATTGAGCCCATAAAGGCTTGGCTCTCAAGGCCTCTTTGAAGCTGCGTCAGGGATTCAATTTTGCAATGAAGGCATACGATTGGACCTTAAAGGCGTTCATAAGAAGAGCGCTTTTGATTGGAGAGTTTTTTCATATTAGAAAATTCAGACTCGCGGTCTAGTTCACTAAAGTAGTGCGACCGCTCCAGGGAACTTCCTCTTGAATGCCCGCCCTTAACTTATCAATCCCTGTTTAGGAAATGGGTCTTAAGAGTGTGTTCAGAATTGCCTATTTCCTAGAAAACATACCTCCCTTCTCGGCCGCCACTTCCACATGAAGGGTTTTTGGGAGTATTTCTTTTATTTTCAAAAGAATAGCTTCGGATTCTGAAAACGTATACTCTAGAATGAGCGTCTTTAAATTATGCGTATGCATCTCGGTGATCGCTTTTATATCTTTAGCATGTGCCTCTGACCTAAAAGTACAATCAATCAATAACCTCTCCAATCTTGGCAATCCTTTAATTTCTACAAGTCCTCCATCTTGAAATTCGGAATAGATTTCTAAATTCTTAAGAGACTGAATTTGTCCTATTTCACGTAAACTTTTGATTTCTAATAACCTGCTATCATATACTGCAAGTGATGTTAATTTAGATAACGTCTTTAATAATGAAAAATCCACATGTGATAAGCTTCCAAGGGTATTATATAAATTGATATGACGAACTCCAATTTGTTCGAATTTTTCAACAAGGGAAACGAAAACATCATGTGTCATTTTGTTCACACTTAAGTTTACTCTTAAGTCACTCACTTTTTTCAGAGTTTCTATGTTTTTCTTGTTAAAAATCATATCCGAGTAATGTTTTTCACTATCTTTTATACCGTATTCACCATCTTTTATTAAACCATAATTATCATCACTTATACTGACTTCCAAAACTCTTGTTCTTACAGCTTCATTAATGACATTTTCAAATTTTTTACTGACAGATCCTATCTGGGCCAGATCATTAACTGTCCGGGTACCGGCGCGTGAGTAGAATATAGCATCACTATTAGCATCGGCTGCATGATTCATAATCTTAGCTTTGATCTCTGGTGGCATATTGTTTAAATTTAAGGGCGAAACGGGTGCTGGTTTGTTTGTTTCTTTAATTGGCATTCCAGTCGCCCCTATGGGGTTGATAACGATGAATGACAAAGCAGACGATAAAAGAAAAACATAACTTTTCATTTCTTAAATTCCTTATCTTATCGGACGAAATATTATAATTTATTATATTCGTACAATTATTTAATAATCATTAATAAAATAATTGCTTCTATGACTGATAAGAACAATTAAACTATAAAGAGGCCGGCATGGTTAAATGAAAATATCAAGGTTTCTTTGATTGGAGATGATAGTAGATATTGAGAGAGACATTCACCATATCACAACAAATAAAGCGCATTTCCCTCTTAAAAAAACTGTGAAAACGTTTTTTTCAAGATCTCATCCGCCTCGGATAAAGACACGTTCACGCCAAGATCGTGAAGCGACGTAACGCCGTAGGACGCAATGCCACAGGGAATAATCCTCTTAAAACAGGTGAGATCAGGAGAGACATTAAGAGCAAAACCATGGGATGTTACCCACTTTTGCACCCGAACCCCAATGGCTGCAATCTTGGCTTCTTCTCCATTTGGATTCTGAACCCAAAGGCCAACACGCCCCTCGCGCCTGAAAGCTTC
>JAIESS010000118.1 GCA_019745755.1 Alphaproteobacteria bacterium | reverse complement strand
GAAAGAAAGCGAAACGTACGGTGTCGTCTGCACTCAGCTTGCTCGCAAGGCTTTCCGGAGTCGCGCCAAATGTCGTTCGCAATCTTGCCTCCCTTGGAGCAGAAGTGTTTGCCCTTGGCATAGTTGATACAGGCGACGCTGGCAATAAAGTGCATGCTCTTCTAAGAGAAATTCCTCATGTTACGAGATGCTTGCATACAAGTGATACCTGGTCAACACCTCACAAAACCCGTTACTCATCCCAAGGACAACAGCTTTTACGCTTTGATCAGGAAAAAACATGTGCTGTAGACACATCAACTGAAGAAATAATCCTCGACCATTTTGAAGATCTTTTACCAAAGGTTGATGTCGTTATTCTGTCTGACTATGCTAAAGGGACCTTTGCCTCCTCTGATTTTTGTCAATCAATTATTAAAAAAGCTGTATTTCACAAAAAACCTGTTGTTGTGGATCCAAAGGGGTATGACTACACAAAATACAAGGGCGCGACACTTTTAACTCCTAATTTTATTGAACTGCAGGCTACGACGCAGATACCGCTAAAGACACATAAAGCTATTGCAGCTGCGGCCCATGATCTTAAAACAAAATGTGGCGTGGAAAGCATGATTGTCACCTTGGGTGCCAATGGTATAATTGTTGTTGAAACGAATCATGACGCCCTTCACATCCCAGCCCAAGCAAAAGATGTTTTCGATGTATCGGGAGCAGGTGATACGGTCATTGCAACTCTTGCTTATAGCCTTTCTCAAGGGGCGTCTTTGCGTGATGCCGCTACCCTCGCTAATAAAGCTGGCGGCATTGTCGTGGGTAAAGTTGGCACAGCCGTCATTCATCATAATGAGCTTTTTGAGGCCATTGATGGCCATGAAAAGATTTTTACCTTGGATAATCTTATGGACCAGGTTCAGCGCTGGCGTCGTCAAAATCTTACCGTGGGCTTTACTAATGGTTGTTTTGATTTACTCCACCTCGGCCATCTTCATCTTATTAATCAATGCAAGGCACAGTGCGATCGTCTCATTGTTGGCCTTAACACGGATAGCTCCATTAAGACACTCAAAGGCCCTATGCGCCCCATTCAAAATGAGCAGGTACGCTCCCATGTTCTCTCTGCTCTTGAGGCTGTTGACGCTGTCATTTTGTTCAGTGATGAGACCCCACTTCAGCTCATCACAACGATCCTTCCCGATGTTCTCATTAAGGGAGCTGATTACACAGTGGACACTGTTGTGGGTGGTGATGTGGTGATGAAAAACGGCGGCCGGGTTTACTTGGCTGAACTTAAAGAGGGGCAAAGCACAACGAATACAGTGGCGCGGATAAAAGTGGCGGGATAGATGGCTAGTCTTCCTATAAAAAAAACGCTTTCTACAAGCGCGCTCATACTATTATTGTGCATCATTGGATTTTACTTCTTTCACAACTCACAAAACCCTATACAAACACTTCCTCCTATCGATGCCATTGTGATTGATAAGGAAAAACGAACCATGACCATTTTTTCTAATGAAAAGCCCATCAAAGCCTACACCATTGCCCTTGGTTTTTCACCAAAGGGTCACAAGGAAAAAGAAGGTGATGGAAAAACACCAGAAGGAAGCTACACAATTTGTGCAAAAAATACAAAAAGCCAATTTCACCTTTCCCTTAAAATCAGCTACCCCAATCAAGAGGATCGTGACAATGCAAAGGCCAAAGGCGTTACACCTGGAAGCGATATTATGATCCATGGCCTTGGCAAAGTGTTCAGCTGGATGGGGTCTTTTCACACAAAAAGAGATTGGACCCTCGGCTGTGTTGCTGTAACAAATAAAGAAATTGAGGAAATTTTTGCATCAACAAAAGTTGGCACACCTGTCGATATTAAGCCTTAGTCTTATTTTTTGTCATAAGACATATTCTTAATAAACTCAACGATTTGCACCACTATTTTAAGAATGCCCTCATTACCATTTCTCCCATTTCGGATTACACACAGGATGATCTTGAAGAAACAGTTACATCCTTACAGTGATTTTTGTGCCTTTTGAGAATAAATCAAAGAAATTAAGCTTAGGCAAAACGGGTGCTATACGCCGTCAATTTGCCGCCTGTGGCAAATCAGTGGTAATAGTAAGGGAGTAGTTTGTTTCTTAACAAAAAAGAATTAAATAGCGGTGCTTTTGTGGAGGCCGGAGCCGGAATCGAACCGGCATCAAAGGATTTGCAGTCCTCTGCATAACCACTCTGCCATCCGGCCATAAAAGCAATTGCATTACACTTTCATATACTGGTATCAGGCGGAGAAGTCAAGTTTTTAAACAATTACATTCTCAATCAACGTCATAACAGACAAGATCCCCCAGATGTCGTACGTCGAGATTATTGTGTATATTTCATAGTGTGGTGACGGCCCACAACACCTACTTACCCCCCACTATCCCATTAAAATCTGAAACCTTTAGGCTAGCCCCTCCCACAAGAAGCCCGCCGACAGAAGGAAGTGAAAGGATCTCATGGGCATTTTCAGGCTTGACGGAGCCGCCATATAACACATGTACGTGGTCATTATTTATAAAGACTTTAATAGCATGGTGCATGACTTCAATATCATCCAGTGTGGGTGTCAACCCTGTGCCAATGGCCCACAACGGTTCATAGGCAATGTGGTAAGGGCCTTCCATTTCACTGCAAATAGTTTTGAGCTGATT
>JAIESS010000137.1 GCA_019745755.1 Alphaproteobacteria bacterium | reverse complement strand
GTTCACCCATTTTCATAGCAACTTGCATAAGGGCCTCAGTCTTTGCCTTAATGGCATCAAGATCGTCACCTGCCAAAACATCGCGAAGGTCTTTAATACCTGTTTCAATGGCTGTGACATCAGCTTCTGGGAGCTTGTCCTTGTGTTCAGCCAATGATTTTTCTGTCTGATGGGCAAGACTTTCACCGTGGTTGCGTGCTTCGACGAGCTCCTTTTTCTTTTTATCAGCGTCGGCATTGGCTTCCGCTTCTTGGACCATTTTATCAATATCAGCATCAGAAAGACCGCCAGATGCTTGGATGCGGATCTGCTGTTCCTTGCCTGTAGCTTTATCCTTAGCAGAAACTTGCACAATACCATTGGCGTCAATGTCAAAAGTCACCTCAATTTGTGGCATGCCTCGTGGTGCTGATGGAAGACCCACAAGATCAAATTGACCAAGAATTTTGTTGTCGGCCGCCATTTCACGTTCCCCTTGGAAGACGCGGATGGTCACGGCTGTTTGATTATCATCCGCCGTGGAAAAGACTTGGCTTTTCTTTGTTGGAATAGTGGTGTTGCGTTCGATCAATCGTGTAAATACACCGCCCAAAGTCTCAATACCAAGAGAGAGTGGTGTCACATCGAGGAGGAGGACATCTTTTACATCACCACGAAGCACACCACCTTGGATGGCAGCACCAATGGCCACAACTTCATCTGGATTGACACCGCGGTGGGGTTCACGTCCAAAGAAGCTTTTCACAGTTTCCATGATTTTCGGCATGCGGGTCATACCCCCCACTAAAATGACCTCATCAATTTGGCTTGCTGAAAGGCCAGCATCACGGAGGGCCGCTTTACATGGTTCAACAGTACGCTGAACGAGGTCATCCACAAGGGATTCAAGTTTAGCGCGCGTCAATTTAATATTAAGATGTTTTGGTCCCGTTGCGTCGGCTGAGATGAATGGAAGATTAATATCCGTTTGAACAGCGGAAGACAATTCAATTTTTGCTTTTTCAGCCGCTTCACGCAAGCGTTGCAGAGCAAGCTTATCCTGGCGCAAATCAATACCCTGCTCTTTTTTAAATTCATCTGCGAGGAAATCCATAATACGGGAATCAAAGTCTTCTCCGCCAAGGAATGTATCACCGTTTGTGGATTTAACTTCAAACACGCCATCGCCAATTTCGAGGATGGATACGTCAAACGTACCGCCACCAAGGTCGTACACGGCAACAATACCGGATCCTTTCTTCTCCAGCCCGTATGCAAGCGCTGCCGCTGTGGGTTCGTTAATAATACGAAGCACTTCGAGGCCAGCAATTTTACCGGCGTCTTTTGTCGCTTGACGCTGAGCATCATTAAAATACGCAGGTACTGTGATAACGGCTTGGGAGACTGTCTCCCCAAGGAATGATTCGGCTGTTTCTTTCATTTTTTGAAGAATAAACGCACTGATTTGGCTTGGGCTATATTTTTCGCCTCTCGCTTCAACCCATGCATCATTATTTGCAGATTTGATGATTTTATAGGGGACAAGCGTCATATCTTTTTGTGTCATGGGATCGCTGAAATCCCGTCCGATCAAACGCTTAATCGCAGAAAGCGTGTTTTCAGGGTTGGTCACACCTTGGCGTTTGGCTGCTTGGCCAACAAGGCGTTCCCCTGATTCTGTAAAAGCTACCATGGACGGTGTCGTCCGTGCACCTTCGCTGTTTTCAATGACCCGCGCATTTTTGCCGTCCATGACAGAAACGCAGGAGTTTGTGGTTCCAAGGTCGATACCAATAACACGTGACATAATGATCCTCTTTCTCTTAAAATTTCTATGGCCCTCAAAAATTAGCAGCCATCATCAACGACTGCTAACAATATAATATGTCTCAACAAAAAAATCAAGAAGATGTGTATGTCTTGTTTGAGTATATTCAAAAATAAGATTCACAGGTTTTATCACTTGTATTGATTGAAAAATGAAGCATGCTATTATTCTTGTAAAAGAGCATTATTTTTATAAATTTTTTTAAATGGTTAAAAACCTCATTATTTACCCTACAAAAGACGGTTTTGAAGCCATGATTAACGAACAGCGCTATCGATGTGCTGTGGGTAAAAATGGCCTTATTTCTCAGGCAGATAAAAATGAGGGGGATGGTTGCACACCTATTGGAATTTTCCCACTAAGGCGTCTTTTTTATCGCCCCGATAGATACACAAACGATCAGATAAAAACCGAATTGAACGTTTTTCTCATAGAGAAGTATCATGGGTGGTGTGATGATCCCAGACATTCCTCCTATAATAGGCTTATAGATTTACGTGTATGGAATAAATCCGTTCGTCATGAAACATTATGGCGAGACGATCATGTCTATAACCTTATTATTGATGTGGGATACAATGACGATCCTATTCTTCTTGGAAAAGGAAGTGCCATTTTCATTCATCTTGCGAAAGAAGACTACACAGGCACAGAAGGGTGTATTGCTTGTAATGAAAAGGATTTAATAAGCATTATCAGCCATCTTTCACCATCCTCTGTGATTGAAATAAAAAAAGATGGAAAAACACTGGATTCTACCCATATATAGCCAAAGAATTATCATTATCTGTTAGGATAAACCTCTTTTAAAATGCGTCTTGTTATAAGTTTTTTTATTTTATGTGTATTTATACTAACGCTTTTCAAGTTTGAAAAAGGAATCCCCTT
>JAIESS010000124.1 GCA_019745755.1 Alphaproteobacteria bacterium | reverse complement strand
TTGGGGGGCCGGCGGATGTCCAGCTGGCGGCGGCAGCCGCGATGGGCCCTTTGGTGGAGGTTCACCCTTGGCCAGCAGTGCACTTGGGCGTGCTTTCCTGGCTGGTGCCGCGAACGGCAGGCGCCCTGCGGGTTCTTCGGAGAACAGCGGGCGGTGTGCCAGCTCCAGCACAGGCAGCTGACGTGCACCACGGTGGTAGTCTCCCAGATCAATGCGGCTCCTTCGGGATCATCTTTACTCGTAAGCGTGATAAGAACAAAGGCATCCTTGTCTAGGACTTGTTTAACGACGGCATCCTTTCGAAAGTTCAAATTATTTTTTAAAATCAGACCTGCTGGCGTGCTATCGATAGAGACGCTCATGGATATCCCATCTTGATCCTTTTGACGAAACGATTCACCATCAGCAGCAACTTGGAGGAAGGGGAGTCCGTCATAATCAAAACGAATGTATCCGGGGCGCATCCATTTAAGCATGCCCGTGCGTGAATCCATTACACCGTTTGGATGGCTTGTGACTTGTACAAATTTCGCCTTAAGGGTGTTGATGCCATTCAAGAAATCCTGAGCCTTTTCGAGCCACATGTTTTGAGTTTCAAGAGGAAGGGCAGGGGATCCCCCATCATAAATATCCACAACGGTGGGTGCACCGACAACGTGAGATGTTTTTACTGGAGGGTTCGTATGACTTTCCGTTACGATGCAGAAAAGTATGAAGAGAAGAAGAAAAGACTGTTTATGCATAGTTTCGTCCTAAGGTTATGAGCTAGTTATAAACGAAAATGGGGATGTTGTCTTTCGTGAATTTATTGCGCGGTCAAGATATCAAGTGATCCCTGTCTTTTGTGAATTTTAGGATTGGTTTACTTTTTTTTAATTATTTCATATTAAATTCAAGAGCACAGAGTGAATTTTATATGAAAAGCTTTCTATGATGAAAAAGATATGGTTTATTGTCGCTTTTGCCAGTCTTGCGGTATCTCATAATGTGTGTGGATCCGCCGAGTCAGAGGCTGTGCGTATATCCCGTCAGCGCTCTGCAGATACAATTTCTGTCCTAACTCATGCTCTTAGGCAGCTAAAAGCTGGCCAACCCGTTGACGCCATTGAGACTTTGTCAAGTGCTGTGCAAATATCCCGTGGAGGAGGCACCTCCATTGATGAGAGCATTATCACTCCCTTTGCTGGAGACCTTATAGGTGCAGGTAATCTTTACCGAGAATTTTATAATCTTAGGCAGCTGTATAGTGAAGTTTTTGATAAAGATGTAGGGCTGCGCCCCGCTCCTGAAGCAATGGACTCTATTGATCGCATGCGCATGGTTGCAGCGATAAAAATATTTGTTGAGAGTCCTATATCCTACGGTATCGAGTTCTATAATAGTATATCCGGTATTTATCATAATCCCTCATCAACAGAGCATGAGAAAAAACATTGCCTTGCTTTTTGAACTATATCCATGCTGTCTGGGCATCAAAACACATGGGGTCTGATGGCATCTTGCGTATCCCTGATACACCAGAGTTGAACTCTCTCGCTAAATATATTGTAAGTCCCAATGTAAAACATGCCCTTGGTCTAGATCAGCTGCAATCTATTGGGTATTACAATGAAAAAATTCCTCTTGGTCAATATCCAACAGTGAGGTCATTTGATGATTTTGAACAAGTTCTTAATTCTTTGGGACATAGATTATACAGCTACAATCATTTGCTTGGACTTTGATGACACCCTTGTTCAAAGAAGCAATCAACGCGATTATTTAGGTGCACGTATTAGTGAACTTGTAACACCAATAGAGTTGGCTCGTGTTCTTAAATCGTTATCAGAAAAGGGGGCGGCTTTTACACTATTAACGGCACGAAAATATCAGAGTGATGATGATGTAAAGTCCATTACTGATCACATTGGAAGCTTAAAGCTTGCCATTCTTAATCGTGATAATGCATTTTCTCATTCTCTAAAGATGTCAGATATCACCCTATCTCAAAAACTCTCCAATGAAACATACTATGTCAATAATGGAACGACACCTATTTTATTTGCGGACATGCAAGGTACACTTGTTGGTGTGAATAACAAGGGAACCGTTATTCTGGATTTCATGAAGAACGTGGCAGGACAAAATCCACCCTTTACTATTGTGATGTTGGATGATGACGAAGGTGTTCTAAAAAATATGCACCGTACGTTGGAAGGGAGTGGTTATACCTTTATCGGCATCAAAATACAGCATCCAAAACACTAATTCTTGTTCTCATAGTCGTAGTGCCCCCTAAGGTAACCTTAGTTTTATGCATAGTTTCGTCCTAATATTTCACGTTTGCCAGCGTGGTTAGCCGGGCTGATGACGCCGTCTTTTTCCATCAAATCAATGAGACGAGCGGCGCGGTTATAGCCAATTTGAAGATGGCGTTGAACAAAACTTGTTGATGCTTTTCCTTCGCGAAGGATAAGTTCCACTGCTTGTTGATAGAGTTGATCCTTGTCATCGTCACCACCGCTGCCAGACTCAACCGCTGCGTCTTCCTCATCATCTTGGGTGACTGATTCGACGTAGGAGGGCTCACCTTGGGTTTTCAAGAAATTCACAATACGTTCGACTTCTTCGTCCTTGACAAAGGGCCCGTGGACACGTTGTATACGACCCCCACCGGCCATATAAAGCATATCAC
>JAIESS010000182.1 GCA_019745755.1 Alphaproteobacteria bacterium | reverse complement strand
CGTAAGCAATTGCGGAGCTAGATGGATGGTGATCTTCTATCGCGGTAACGCGAGAGAAACAGAATCCGGCTTATAGATGAAGGCTCATTAAAGGGGTTTATTTTAATCTAGCCATGCGCAATGATTCTCTCTTGCAATAACAATAGTTTTTGTCACTCAAAATTTGAAAGACACCAATGCGAGATTCTCTAATGATTGAGGGCCCTTCATCTAAAAGATTTTCTCCTTCCATAGTTCTGCAAGGTACTGGTTAAGGGAAACAAGATGATGTCGAGATGAAAAAGCTGACTGAGTTTCGAGCAATCTCTCTGATTAGAATATTTAAGAAAGCTAAGACCGCAAGAGTCAGAGCATCTATTTTGGCTGGTTTTTATATGAATATTTATCATGCATAGTACACATAATATCATTAATCCTTTTGTGTAACGCTAATCATGTGCTATCATTATGTATGCTTAAAAGTCATCGAAGAGAAGCGCTATGGACCCTGCAACTGTTTTGCCACTTAAGTGGATTGCCCCTAAAGGTTTAACTTATTTCACCTTTAAGGAAGTGCCGGTCACTGGCTACGGCATGCTTTATCAAAGTCGTGTATCGGCTGGATTTCCTTCTACCGCCAGTGACTATGTGGAGAATCCTCTAGACCTCAATGCCTTGCTGGTGAAAAACCCACCTGCCACTTTTTTTGTGCGCATTGATAGCGATGTGTTGTCTGATGCTGGCATATTTAAAGGTGATCTGGCTATTGTGGACAGGAGTCTTACCCCCATAAAAGGTTCTATCATCATTGCAGTTGTGGCGGGGGAGGCTCTCTTGCGTCGCCTTGAAACCCACGAAGGCCAACTTGCAGTCTTAGGAGGACCCGAAGATTCGGCCTCAACTGAAATCGCTTTCGACACTTTTGAGGTGTGGGGCGTCGTCACCCATGTGATCCACAAGGTTTAAAATAAGATGGAAGAAAAAATTTAAGCACGCAAAAAACTAGATAGTGTCGTCACAAGAGATGTAACCAGAGAGCTATGCACCTAATCTGGACAGCAGCCAGGAATGAAGACAGTTTTTGGCATATCGAATAGCCCCTCCAACACTTCAAGTGAATAAAAGCGTTTTCTATCCAGTTCCTTATTTTGTAAAAATCCATGGGACAGCGCATATGAAAGCTGACGGCACATGGTATGTGCCTGATAGCCTGCATGCTGATGACTTGAAAAACTAGCATATTCCATCTTACACTCTGAAAGAGCGATGCATGAAAATCATAAACCATTGACCCTTTTATGCGCTGCTCTTAATCATTTGATAAAAATCCAAAGATATGTAATCGAAAAAACAAGGCAGTAAATTGATGATGCATCTAGCACAGGAAGAGGCTCTGAATCCATGTGTCTTGGCAAAGAACCTGAAAATCATTTAATCAAACTTAGGCTCTACAATCAGATGAGTTTTAAAGCCCCAAGCAATCGTTTTTTTCGAACCACCCGCCTTGAAAAAAGAATTGGCTTATCGAGCAGATCATTGAGGCGGTAGAATTCCAGACATTCTGCAGAAATGGAAAATTATCCACTTATTATAAATTATCTACTCCCTACATAGATTATATTTATGCAAAATAACAACTTGTATAGAAAAAATATATATGATCTAAGAAGTTTTATATAAACTCTAATTATAAAATAAATTAAGAACGAGACATTTTTTAATGCCGCAATATGCACAAAATATCCTTCATAAGGCTTGCACAAAAGACATAGGGCTCGCCTCTTTTCTGCAACCTCTTTTGGTTCATGCGCTAGAACTTAAAGAAAAAGATGATTCTTATGCTGCAAGCGCCTCTATTTTAAAGAATGTCATTCCTTGCTTGCCCGTTAAAATGGCTATGACTGATAACAAAGGCTGTATCATAAGCTCGACCCAGTCTTGGCAAGATGATCCCACGCTAAAACACTTTGAGGATATGCTCAAAATCTCCACTGGAAAGCAATTAGAAATAGATCATAAAAAGCTCTATGAGTATGCTACCGCTGCTCTTGAAGGGGAATCCATTAAAGATAAATGTATGGAATGGCGAGATGTACAAGGCAAAATCCAATGGATGATACTTGAAATGAATCCATGGATGAGCTTAAAAGAATGTGTAGGAGGGATGATAATTTTTCTTGAAGATGTGACAATCTTAAAAAAACAAGAAAGCGATTTCAATGACCTTGAACTTTTTGCCTACATGTGCCCCCATGATTTAAAATCGTCTGTACGCATTATCAATAACTTTTTGATGCTTTTAGATAAGCATCAAGGCCCAAAGAAAGATGAAACAGAAAAACGGTATTTTGATTTTATGTTTAAGGCCCTCTACTCAACCAATGAAATTATCGAACATTCTTTTCTAACCCTTGCTTTAAAGAATGAAACTTCCACCAAAAAACGCATCAGCCTTATGACTGTGATGGAATCTGTCATTCAATCAATTCAGCCCGTGATTGATCAGAAAAAAGCGCAGGTCACGCTGGGGGACCTTCACCACGTCGAAGCCGGCTGTATGCTATTGAAGCGCGTAATGTTAAACCTTATCACTAATGCTCTCAAATTTTCTTTAGTGCCCCGTATTGAAATTTATTCCGTAACATCGTTTGAACACGTTCTGCTTTTTGTTAA
>JAIESS010000173.1 GCA_019745755.1 Alphaproteobacteria bacterium | reverse complement strand
CTAAAAAGATAAAGAAACAATAAGGAAATAATGATTGATGTTTTTTGTCCTCGGATTTTTTTTCAGTTCTTTGTTTCTAGAGATACAGGCCTCTGTAATTTCAGCTTCTGAAGGAAGTGGTGGAGCACAAAAGGATGTAAGCGTCGATATTTCATATCTTCTTCCTGAATTTGAAGAAAAAATTATTGACCTTGCTGACAAAAAAGGTATTCCAGGATTTGCCCTTGGTGTTATATCAGGCGGAAAAACAGTCTACACAAAATGCTATGGCGCGCGCTCCCTTGAAACAAGAGCCCCTATAACGCCGTCCACGGTTTTTCAGCTAGGGTCCCTTTCCAAAACCATCGCAGGTACGCTGATGGGGATATTGCATCAAAAGGGCCTCTTGAAATTAAGTGATAAGGTCACGAAACACCTACCCTATTTTGATTATGAACCAGAAATCCTGACGCTCCAGCATGTTCTGACCCACACATCGGGAATTCCCCGCTTTGGCTTTAATGCGCTTATTGAGGCGGAGACCATGGACCAGTCAGCATTGTTTGGACGATTGCAAAAGGCAGAGGGAAAATGTGTTCCAGGAAAATGTTATGACTATCATAATGTTGTCTATGGTTTGTCAGCCCCGATTGCAGAAGCTGTAACGCGCCAAAGCTATGAAGATGCATTGCGTACGTACGTCTTTACGCCACTGCATATGCCCACAGCGTCGGCGTCTTTTGATGGTCTTATGAGTCAGGAAAATCGAGCATCGCCTCATCAAAAAACAAAAAATGGTTATATAACCTGCAAAACCTATCGCAAGGGTTATTATGAAGTAGCACCTGCAGGTGGTATTAATGCATCACTCAATGATATGTGTGCATTTTTAGCAGCTCATATGGGTCACAGCCCTAATATCCTGTCACAGACCCTACTCAAAACACTACACACCGCCTATACACCGGCGAAGGATATTTTTGAGAAAAACCCTGCAAATCTCAAACGCTTCAAGGGATCATTCTACGGTATTGGTTGGCGTATTCTGGATTATGAAGGTGAAAAGATTTTATTCCATGCTGGATGGGTGAAAGGATTCATTAATATTATGGCGTTTATCCCAAGCAAGAACGTGGGCATTGTTGTCCTTCAAAACGCTGAAACCTCTTTCCCTTGGATTTCAGCTATGACGTTTGTGGATGCCGTTCTTGGAACAAAAGGACATGCATGGGATACAAAACCTGTTGCTTATAAACCAAAAGGAAAATCGAAATCAAAGGGGCATTTTATCAAGACAAAGGGTAAAACAAAAATAAGTAAAAAACCAAAACTCACAAAAAATAAAAAAGTAGAGAAAAAAGTCTGAGCTCTATGATCATAAGGTGCAGCATTTTTTATTTAGCGACCCTTTGGGGGTTGTGTGAGATTTATGCTTCGGATAGCAAGACGTCATGGAATTTTCCTTATACAAAGAAACACTTGCATAAAGTAAAAGAAGATATTTTTGCGCAGTCGAATGAACTGCTTGCAGCGCAATTTACAGCTTTTCGCATGTTTTATGCCGTAACAATCAACAGTGCCTTTAATCGAAAAATTGTGGGACAGCAGCTTGGTTTTGGTAAGGAATTAGGGGTTCCTTCTTATCCCCCATCATATATGAATCGATTTGTTGATCTCTATGCAGCGGGTATGGCTCGCGCTCTATCTTTGGTGATTCATAATGGCAGTACATCTGTGGCTTATACCTATAATAATTATAACCCTTTGATCATGAGTGTCGTCCTTGGGGGACTTAGTGCGGCTTTCACGCCTCTTGATTATCTCGTGACAAAAAAGACAGAATCAGTATGCCTTTGGAGGCAAGGTAAAATCACAAAACCACTTTCCTACAAAACGATCCTTTACAACGATTTTGGAGGAAAACTTTGGAAAGGGAGTGTTTGTAACGGTATTTCGTCATCCCTAAGCTGGTTTAGTTTTTTGTATTACACGTCGTACTTTCTCAAAAAGACGGATGAAAAAAGGTTAACACCTGCCAATCTAACCCTTTATGCGAACCTTTGTGCATGCATTGAAGCGACCACATTTACTCCGTTTTATAATATCCAGCGCTATATGCAGCAACATTCGCAGCGTAATCTTACCTTACGCAGTGCCTTCAGTGAGATCTATGGAACAATGGGTCCAAAAGGCTTTTACAGAGGAGGTCGCCTGATTTATTTGATGACGTTTTTTTCCTCATTTCCTGATCTGTCTTATTTGAGGTGGATACGGGATAAAGAAAGGAAATGTATTGTTGAAAAATAAAGAAAAAATTAACCTTCTTTAGCTATCCTTGGTATACGGTGATAGCGACGAGAATGCATCGCGCCTTTTCGATTTGCATTTTGTGGAACAATCATACTAGGCTTAAGAAAAAGGAATTATTTTAGCTAAAATCAGCTGAAGGGCATTAACGAATGAGCAATAAAAATCATCCTTATCAAATAATTGATCCAAGCCCATGGCCCATTGTAGCCGCCTTAGGAACGCTATTGCTTGGTATTGGTGGCGCCCTTGCTATGCACGGCTACAATCATGGTGTTGTTGCCTTTGGTCTTCTCGTTGTCGTTGTGTGCGCAGCTGCCTGGTGGCGCGATGTTAT
>JAIESS010000028.1 GCA_019745755.1 Alphaproteobacteria bacterium | reverse complement strand
AGTCTTCCCTACCCCTTCTTTTGCTCAAGATCAATACGCGGATCCACAAGCATATAGGACAAATCACCAAGGAGATGAAGCAGCATGCCGATAAGCGTAAACATATAAAGTGTACCAAACATCACGGGGTAATTACGGGCCATGGCGGCTTCAAAACCAAGAAGCCCAAGGCCATCCAGGGAGAATAAAATCTCAATTAATAAGGATGATGTGAACAGAATACCAATAAACGCTGCTGGGAACCCTGCGATGACAATCAACATAGCATTTCGAAAAATATGACCATACAGAACGGCTTTCTCCGAAATGCCTTTAGCGCGTGCGCAAAGTACATATTGCTTGTTGATCTCCTCCAAAAAGGAATTTTTTGTCAGCAGTGTTAGCTTTGCAAAGCCTGCAATGACCATGGCGACAATGGGAAGTGTCATATGCCAAAGATAATCCGTGATTTTCCCAAAAAATGACAGGCTTGCAAAATTATCAGAGACAAGACCATTCAAGGGAAATATCTGAACAAAGCTACCCCCAGCAAAGAATATAATGAGGAATAGTGCAAAAAGAAAGCTCGGCACAGCGTAGCCAATAATGACAATAAAACTTGTCCATATGTCAAAAAAACTACCGTCGTTCACAGCCTTGCGGATGCCAAGAGGAATGGAAATAAGATAGACAAGGATCAACGTCCAAAGGCCAAGAGAAATAGATACGGGAAGCTTTTGCTTTACGATAGACCACACATCCATGTCATGGAAATAGCTTTTGCCAAAATCAAAGGTGAGATAGTTTTTGATCATTACGAAAAAGCGTTCATGGGCCGGTTTGTCAAATCCAAATTGCTTTTCAAGTTGTTTGATAAACTCTGGATCTACTCCCTGGAGGCCGCGGTAACTGGATGTATGATCCGCTCCACCATGCTCGCCAAAGGTATTCATGCCATCTTGGCCTGTGCCGCCAATGCGACTGTCCGCGTCAAGGGCCCCCCCTCGAATTTTAGCAAGTACTTGTTGAATAGGCCCACCAGGGGCTGCTTGTACCACAATAAAATTAATGAGCATGATCCCGAATAGTGTGGGGATCATGAGAAGAAGGCGTTTGAGAATATAAATGGGCATGATGTACTAGCTTTTTCCCACTCCAATAAGATGCATGATCCAATCGTACAAACGTTGCCATAATGATGTCTCTACAGATACATCAGGAGAGTTAGCATCTGAGGTCTTAGCAACCTCTTTCGACCACCATGTTGCTATGCTAACGGGATTATATTTTGGTGTTACATCTGGATGGGTCACATGGGACCAGTAGGCAATATTAACCTTGTTCGAATGCCATGCGGGGATCATGTAATAATTATTGATAAGCAAACGATCCAGCACGCGCATGTGCAATGTGAGTGTCTCAAAATCCTTCGCGTTAATAACGTGTTCGACCAATGTATCCACGGCGGGGTCATGAATGCCATAGTAATTATAGGTTCCTCGTTGATTCATGGAAATGGAGGTGTAGTAATTGCGAAGCTCATTTCCTGGGGAGGTTGATACGGGAAGAATGGCAAAAATCATATCAAAATCCGTGGCATCCAGACGCTCTTGATATGCCGCCACATCAACAAAACGAATTTTTGCGTTAATGCCAATACCCTTAAGGGTTTCTACATATTGAGAGATAACGCGTTCTATACTTTTGTCGTAGATCATGATTTCAAAGGTCAACTGCTCGCCCTTTGCATTCTGAAGTTTTTGATTTTTAATGGTCCACCCTTCTGCTTTTAAAATACTTAAGGCTTCCTCTGAGATTGTACGGGTTTTTGCTTCATCACTATAAACGGGAAGAGTAAACGTTTTTGTGTAGTCTGGAGTGGCTGCCACATCGACGCCCACGTCCTTCATCACCTTGAGTTCTTCTGGTGTTGCATCTCCTTTGGCTTCAAAGATTGAGTTGGGGAAAAACGTTAGGTTACGCTCATAGGTAGTGTAAAAAATATTTTTATTTGCCCATTCAAAGTTATAGAGAAGGGTCAGGGCTTTGCGCACATTTTTATTTTTAAAAACCTCACGGCGTGTGTTAAAGAAAAGTCCTTGGCTACCAGGGCTCATGGCGTGCTTGATTTGCTCTTTTTTGACCTTGCCAGATGTAACAGCATCAAATGTATACCCTGTATGCCATAATTTTGCGGAGTTTTCAAAACGCCAGTGTGTTTGCCCGGACTTAAAAGCCTCAAAAATAGCATTAGAATCGCGATAATAAATGGAACGCATACTATCAAAATTATGTAAGCCCTTTTGAGAAGGAAGATTCTCCCCCCACCAATTTTTAACACGGCGGTAGGTAATGGAATGGCCAGGTTTGACCTCCACAATTTCGTAAGGTCCCGCCGATGGTGGAGGTGTTAGCGATGTCTCTGAGAACTTTACGGTTGTGTAATATTTTTTGCTAAAGACGGGCACTTGACCAAGAATAATAGGAAGTTCGCGGTTCTTATTATTTTTAAGGGTAAAGACAACTTGATCCGTGCCGACGGCTTCAACTTTTTCAACGTCAGCATAATAGGTCTTGAAGATAGGTAGCCCTTCTGCACGCAAAATATTAAAGGAGAAGATAACATCATCAG
>JAIESS010000130.1 GCA_019745755.1 Alphaproteobacteria bacterium | reverse complement strand
TGGCGCCCGAGATAATCTCAATAAGCTCACGTGTAATATTGGCTTGGCGCGTACGGTTATAGGTTCTATGAAGCCGTGTCAGCACATCATTGGCATTGTTTGTCGCACTATCCATGGCGCGCATACGTGCTGCATGCTCCGATGTATTGGCATCAAGATAAGCACGTCTTAGACTATTTGCAATGTAGGTTGGAATGAGCTTCTCAATAAGATCCTTTCTATTTGGTTCAAAAAAGGGAGAGAAACCCGGTTGAATATCTTTTGTTGCATTAAAAAGAATCTCATCCATGACAATCGTTTGGCGCAAAACGGATTCAAAATGGGTATAGCATACGTGAATGGATCCGTATGGATTGGCTTTCATTTGGGACACAAGAAATGTTGTTATCTTATCAATAACCTCATTTGTTTTAGGTTTATATTCCTTGGATGGAAAGAGAAGCCCCGTAAAACGATGGCCATGATCACGTTTGAGTAAATCAATGGCCTTGTGCCCTATGGGCAATAAATCAACCCGGCCATAGATTTTAGTATCATCATTTATTTTTTGACGAAGAAAACGCATCATACTCGCGTTATAGGATCCACAAAGACCTCTATCCGCCATAAAAACAACAATTAATTTTGGCGCCCCCTCTTGCTTACATGCATAACTCGGCAGATCTTCCCCATATGCTGTCTCCGTCAAAAGCTGCCATGTGGATTTCATGGCGTGATCAAAAGCATGAAAGGATGCGAGTTGCTCTTGCGCTTTTCTTAGCTTTGCCGCCGAGACAAGCTTCATCGCCGTTGTAATCTTTTGCGTCGCTTTAACGGTTTTAATGCGACTGCGTAAAGTTTTGAGTGTGCTCATCGAGGACGCCTTTTATTATATGTTCACACTTTTCAGAAAGTTGGCCACTGCTTTCAATCTCATTCATAATATCGCTATGGTAGCTATGCATAACGCGTAAAAGCTCTTGGACAAAAGGTGTAATTTGTTTCATCTCTAGCCCGTCCAAATAACCACGCACACCCGTATACAAAGCAATAATCTGATCCGACAAGCTTAAGGGGGCATGCTGTGGTTGCTTTAAAAGTTCTGTGAGGCGCGCCCCTCGTGCAAGCAGTTTTTGCGTTCCTGCGTCCAAATCACTTGCAAACTGTGAAAACGCTGCCATTTCACGATATTGAGCAAGTTCTAGTTTAATCTTCCCCGCAACGGATTTCATAGCTTTTGTTTGGGCGGCGGAACCCACACGACTGACGGATAAACCCACGTTAATAGCAGGGCGAATACCTTGATAAAACAAATCCGTCTCAAGAAAAATCTGGCCATCTGTAATGGAAATCACGTTGGTCGGAATATAGGCTGACACGTCACCTGATTGCGTCTCAATAATGGGAAGGGCTGTCAAGGAGCCACCACCACACTCATCACTGAGCTTGGCTGCACGCTCGAGTAAGCGTGAGTGTAAGTAAAAAACATCCCCGGGATAAGCCTCACGTCCGGGAGGACGACGAAGCAACAGCGCCATTTGGCGGTAAGCCACAGCATGCTTTGAGAGGTCATCATAAATAATAACAGCATGCATACCATTGTCTCGGAAATATTCTCCCATGGCACAAGCAGCATAAGGCGCCAAATATTGCATAGGCGCAGGGTCAGAAGCCGTTGCTGCAACGATTGTTGTATATTCCATAGCGCCTGCTTCCTCTAACATGCGCACAATGGTTGCGACGGAGGAGCGTTTTTGACCAATGGCAACGTAAATACAATGGAGTTTCTTGGATGGATCACCGCTTTCATTATTAATTTTTTGGTTCAAGATTGTATCAAGAGCAAGGGTCGTTTTTCCCGTCTGACGATCGCCAATGATAAGTTCCCGCTGGCCTCTTCCGATGGGAACAAGGGCGTCAATAGCTTTGATCCCCGTTTGCATAGGTTCAGCAACGGATTTACGTTGGATAATGCCAGGGGCCTTCATGTCTACTTCGCTACGCGTCTTTGTGATAATGGCACCCTTGCCGTCAATGGGCTCACCAATAGCATTGACGACGCGCCCTAAAAGCTCCTTACCTACGGGTACGTCCACAATGCGGTTAAGGCGGCGTACTTCATCCCCCTCTTTGATTTGCTTGTCCTCGCCAAAAATCACAACACCCACATTGTCCGACTCAAGGTTCAGTGCCATCCCCTTGATGCCACAGGAAAATTCCACAAGCTCGCCGGCTTTGACATTGGAAAGGCCGTGAACGCGGGCAATACCATCACCCAGATTCAGCACATGGCCGACTTCGAAAATATCAAGACGAGAAGCATATTGCCCTAGTTCTTCTTTGAGAATGGATGAAATTTCAGCAGGTCGAATGGCCATGTGCTATCCTATTATTACGTTGATATGGGGCTAAGTTGATGTTGAATGAGGCGTAATTGTTTTGCAAAGGATGCATCAAATACTTTTTCCGGTGTTTCGATGCGAAACCCGGATAAAAGTGCGGGGTTAATCTCAATGACAAGATTGAGATTATCTTCAAAATGGGCCTTTAATAGAGTGTTGATTTTTTTAAGAGTATCACTATCTATGGGGTTTGCCGCCATGACTTTTACCGGCACAATCTTGTTCTCT
>JAIESS010000143.1 GCA_019745755.1 Alphaproteobacteria bacterium | reverse complement strand
AAGACACTGAACCCCATCATAACCAAAGCTTTTCGATGAAAATCCATTGAAAAATAACCAATTCTATGGATCAATAATTAAAAGGAGATCTACTTCGTGTCAGGAAAGTATGGTTACATAATAAGAGGCTTTCTTGCCTTTACGCTTCTTTCTGCCAATCTTTTGGCAACCTCTAAATCAGCTCAACCCTTCGCAATAGAGATTGATTACTCCCTATCCTCGTTCACAATTACAAAATCGCCCCCACTCACTTTTGACGAGCTCGATCAAGAGAACCAAGAACGCCGCAAGAATACCCTTTGGACTCCCTTAAAGCGCCTCATGGATAACAAGTCAAACACAGCTAAGGAAAATCAGCCCTCTAAAAAAACTGCATCGAAGATTCATGCACTAAGCACAGATGACACTTCAGCGCCCGTGATTTATCGGGACAGATATTCACCCACATCTGGCATCACCTATTACGACCCCATCTACTATCACGTGTATGTATCGGATCTTATAAAAACACGAAAGATCACTCCAAAAGGGGTTGTTATTCATGTATATGGCGGGGCTATCCCCATGGTAAAACAGGATCCAAATGGAACTGCTGAGGAGGTGATGTATGCCCGAGAAAACTATATCGTCTACGCTATCAATCCTAAAGGGGTTGCCAAAAAGGGAGAGTGGTTTAGAACTTTACAAGGACGAACAGGTGGATTGTTTTCCACCATTGATGATATCAATTATTTTGCATACCTTCTCAAATACAAGGTGCCAGATACAAGAAAAAATCTTCCCGTCATGCATAGCTTCATTCCTGAAAGCGCGCCTTTTTTTCTTTGTGGATCAAGCATGGGAGGACACGTGACTCTTCTTGTTGCAACCGATTCAAAGCGAAAGATTTCAGTCCCTCATTTAGGTGGAGACATTTCTGTACACAAGATTTTCGATGGATTCATGCCTTCCATGGCGATCGTGAATGTCCATGATGACTTGCTATCGGGCACCCGTGTCAGCCAACGCCGCCTAAAATACTTCAAGGGCACTGAATGGAGGAAGAGAAAATTAGATACCTGGCTTAAAAATGCTTATACTGCCTATAATCCTTATCTATATGAAAATCATAACGAACGTTTTTCTCCCCAATATCGGGCAAGCAATATAGATAGGCCCGTGTTGTTATATCATGGCCTCAAAGACATCAATGTCTCACCCGAGCAATCATTTAACTTCCATCGATCGTGTCAAGAAGCAAACACAGCACAGTGGATAAATTTGCGGTATGACCCTGGAGTGGGCCATTTTTCTCCCTCAACCTTTACCGAGATGTATAATTTTTATGAGACGGTTTACACCTTTATGGATCGGGTTTGCTATGGCAAGAACATTGATCAGCCTTTTGTGCTCTCTTCGAAAGATCTTCAACTCACAGCAGCTGCGACCGACTACGCGTCATTCTTAACGCGAGCACATAATATAGATTTGTCAACTTCGTACGGCTCATTTTTACTCAATGCCGTCATAAATCACTTGAAGTACAAGAAAGAAACGCCAAATCCTCACATCTCTTGGCAGAGTTATAAACGAGGGTATTCCAAAGACTATTATCGCATGATCGCCACGTTTTACGTACATACTCTCTTGCCCTTGTCAGAGACAAAAGGTCCTGCACGACTTTCCCTTATGGATTTAAGAAAAGAGATACTCCGCAGCATTATGCAAGAGCTGAACCTTGAAGACCAAGAGAAGAAATCAAAGATACTTAAAAAAGAGTTGCGTCACCTCTCTCAGCTCCAAATAGAGTTGAGAGATGCGGAACAAAAAGAAGTTATACACTCAATTCGGGCAAATCCGAAAAATATTCCCCACAGACCACGATTTGATCGCTCATTGATAAAACCATTCTCACCAAAAATCCAAAAACGCATTCAAACGCTGAAAGAAAACAACTTCTTAAATTTTAATAAGATGCCTCAATTGACTAGGCTTGTTAGGAAAATTGGGATTGGAGACTCCTATAAGGGGCTTCTTTGTCTAACCGCACTCGACGCAAACCTTAAGGCGGACTATTTAAAACTCTTAAACTTTATGAAAACCGATACATCGCTTTGTTCAATAACCTTCCCTACCTGGAGCGAACTTATATAATATTTGAAATCCGAGACTATTTTGGCGACTCCTCTTGAATCCTCAAGATTCATGATTAAGTCTTAACTATGAACCCAACCCGGGTTCATCTATCGACACAATTTCTAATCCTCAATGTCGATGGAAGTTTATGGGTTGTGGTTACCCTCACCCTTTTCTTAAAGCCACAGCACATAAGGGGCAAGTATCGAACTTGCCCCAGATTCTTAATATTTTTCACACTATATGCACGACTATTCGCATGAGTGTGCTTGAGAGCCTGATGATCTCCTCCCCCATCAGGCTCCAACCTTTTTTCTTAACCAAAATGATGTCAAACAGAAATAATTCATTAATCCAATCTTTAGAAGTAAAATAATAAAAAGAAAGAAGAATTGATTTTATACTAGTCACAACACACTTGATTGATGTATTTTATAAAAAAGAGTTAAAATGATTTTATTTTTTCATT
>JAIESS010000125.1 GCA_019745755.1 Alphaproteobacteria bacterium | reverse complement strand
ATTTATATGTGGGAAGCCATGAATGCTCCAAAGTTTCCCGTGCCAGAGGCAATCAAAAAGAAGGCATGGGTCAATCAAGAACAATACAAAACCCTTTATGAAGAATCCTTAAAAGATCCAGAAGGATTTTGGGGTAAACAAGCGCAGCGTATTGATTGGATTAAGCCCTTTACCCGCGTCAAACATACTTCTTTTGAGGAGCATAATTTTTCCATTCGGTGGTTTGAAGATGGAATGCTGAATGCTGCAGCCAATTGCCTTGATCGTCATTTAGTAACTCGTGCTCAGAAAATAGCCCTGATTTTTGAAGGGGATGATCCGGAGTCTCGCTCGACCTATACCTACCAAGAATTGCATGAAGCGGTGTGCCGGTTTTCAAATGTTCTTTTGTCCTTGGATGTTAAGCGAGGTGACCGCGTCCTCATTTACTTGCCCCAAATCCCTGAAGCAGTGATCGCCATGCTCGCGTGCGCGCGCATTGGAGCGATTCATTGCGTGGTCTTTGGTGGATTTTCGCCAGAAGCACTTATGGGGCGCATTGTGGATTGTGGATCCTGCATCGTGATTACTGCTGACGAGGTTAGGCGTGGTGGAAAAAGCATTTCCTTGAAAGAAAATGTGGATACTGCTCTTGGACTGTTAGAGACTTCTTTCGTGCGCCACGTGGTGGTGGTTAATCGGTCCTCCATATCCGGGTCCATGAAACAAGGTCGTGACCTTGATTATGCCCAATTAATGCAAGGGGCGTCCCCCTTGCATGTTCCAGAAGCAATGAATGCGGAGGATCCTCTTTTTATCCTCTATACATCCGGGTCCACAGGAAAGCCAAAAGGTGTTTTACACACAACGGGAGGCTATCTTGTCTACGCCTCTTTAACCCATCAGCTCATTTTTGATTATCACGAGGACCACATATATTGGTGCACCGCTGACGTTGGATGGATTACGGGACATACTTACAATGTCTATGGCCCCCTTTCCAATGGGGCGACTATCCTTTTGTTTGAAGGGATACCAACATATCCCACTCCCTCGCGCCTTTGGGAGATGATTGATCGCTACCAAGTTTCTATTTTCTATACAGCGCCGACGGTTCTTCGTGCGCTTATGAGCGAGGGAAATCAGCATTTGCAAACCACTAACCGCCGATCATTACGTGTTTTGGGTACAGTTGGAGAGCCTATCAATCCTGAGGCATGGCTTTGGTATCAGGGGGTGGTGGGTAACGGGCAATGTCCTATTGTTGACACTTGGTGGCAAACAGAAACAGGAGGCATTCTAATCACGCCACTTCCTGGCGCAACTGATCTTAAGCCAGGCTCAGCGGCGATGCCTTTTTTTGGTATTAATCCCGCAATTGTAAACAATGAGGGTGTGGTGCTGGAGGGGCCGGGCGAGGGCAATCTCGTGATACTTGATTCATGGCCTGGGCAAATGCGTACGGTCTATGGAGATCATCAACGCTTTATTGACACATATTTTAAAACATTTAAGGGGTGCTATTTTACAGGAGACGGCGCTCGCCTGGATTGCGATGGATACTATTGGATCACGGGGCGTGTTGACGATGTTATTAACGTTTCAGGCCATCGTTTGGGAACAGCAGAAATCGAGGCGGCACTCAATGTGCATCCATCAGTTGCGGAAAGTGCTGTTGTGGGTTATCCCCATCCTATTAAAGGCCAAGGGATCTATGCTTATGTGATGCTTTTTAAGGGAGATTACGAGACAGAGACGCTCTCAAAAGAACTATTGATCGAAGTTCAAAAGCACATAGGCTCTATCGCAAAGCCGGACTACATACAGTTGGTCACAAACTTACCGCGCACAAGGTCCGGTAAAATTATGCGGCGTATCTTGAGAAAAATCGCTTGCAATGAAGTTGATTCGATTGGAGATACAAGCACACTTGCCGATCCGTCTGTTGTGGATGAAATCATTAAAGGAATGCATACGCACCAAGAGTGAGCCAAACACTATTAGCTACCCTTTGGGGCTACCTTTTCTGGCTGAGCTTTTTCTCGATTTTCAGTTGTAGAGCCTCTCCATACTTTTGGAATACGTGTTGTTCCTTTTTAATGGAGATCTGTTGCACAAGCTTATTAAGTGTATCAGGGGACATGCCAAAAAAGGGTTTGTTCAGCATATTTGCTGTGCTGAGGGCTTTTTCGGGTGATTGCGCTAAATACATTTGTAGAGAACGATGCCAGCGTTTTACATCGTGGGGTTCAATGCCAAAAGTCAATTCTTTGGGATCTACTGTATTTAAATCAAAAAGAATGCCTATCACCTTGGTTTTCTCTGCAAGCAGTTCATCTTCTAAGAATTTTAGGAATGTATCTCTCACATTTTTTGGAATCGTTCTTAAATGACGACTAATTTTATAGGCCTCAACAAATTTCGCACGCTCTTCATCTAGATAAGAATGAAAGAGCATTCCGGACACAAATGGGTCTGTTTTAAATAGTTTTTGCACGTGGCTGAGGGCGGCATGTTTTTTGTGAGTCTCTGCGCGATGAATCACGCCCAAATAGCGAATATCAGGAAAAAGAGTGCCTTTTAAAAAGAGGGAT
>JAIESS010000110.1 GCA_019745755.1 Alphaproteobacteria bacterium | reverse complement strand
ACTCTCTGGTAAAATGGGCAAGCAGGTTGATACATGGAAAAAACAGGCCACGGATAATTTAAATAGTATCTCCGGCGATCAAAAATCACCCACTCCATAGTAGGCAAAGCCATGACACATAATCTACCGCCTTTGAAACAATCACATGAACCAAAAAGGATCAAGATGTTTGAAGGCGGAGTTAAAAAAATCATGATGGGGTGTTTAATAAGTTCTCTCTTTCTTCTCATAATGAATGGTGGTGACACTATAGCCTATGGTGAAACAGCCCCATCCCAAACAGATCACATAGCGCCACAGGCGGCTGACAATGAAAAAAGCGATCAGGTACTTAAACTTCCCTTTAAGCTCAAACCAAGTAATGTTTCCCTCGATAGCATCAAAATTCAAGATGTCACATCCTCACAAGACGTTCATGTCTGGCTCGTTGAAAATAACGATATCCCTGTTGTGACGTTCAAGGTTATGTTTGCTGATGCTGGATCAAAGAATGAACCTAAAGGGAAACGTGGACTATTGTCTATTTTGGCGTCCATGGTGGATGAAGGGGCGGGTCCTTATGATGCCCAAGCATTTAAAAAATTCCTTCTTGAGAATAATATTGAACTCTTTGTCAACGTCGATAAAGACACCTTTATTATTGGATTTTCTGTCCCAAAAACAGGCGTAAAAATGGCATTTGATGCCCTTAGAATGATTCTTACGCAAATAACGTTTCCAGAAAAAGAAATCGATAAAATCAAACGTCATAAACATATTAGTTATATTCAAGCCATCGACAACGAAGGTCAAAAAGGAGGGGAAAAACTTAATGAGGTTATTTTTGGCGATCATCCCTATGCCACAACAACAAAAGAGCATCTTGACGATTTAGCAGGTATCACAACAGAAGATATGCAAGCCTACATGCGCATGCACTTAACAAAAGATAGAATGATTGGATCAGCATGTGGCTCCATTACAAAAGAAGAATTAAAAATTCTCGTTGATGCAACATTTAAGGATATCCCCCCTAAAGCCACAGCACAATCAGTCCACGATGCATCCCTTCATCATCTTGGATCAACCTCTAATGTTCCTCTTGATATCCCCCAAAGCCTTATCCTCTTTGCCCATCCGGGATTTAAACGGGATGATCCTGACTATTTTGCCTTTGATCTTGCTCTTGAGATTTTTGGTAGCGGTGATTTTGGCTCACGTCTAATGCAACGTGTTCGAGAAGATAAGGGCCTTGTTTATGGTATTGGTGCCACAAAAGTCATTGATCGCCACGCACAACTCATTCTTGGTCATGCTTCTACACGCACGCAATCCGTATCAAAAGTTATAGATCTCATTCGCAGTGAATGGAAAAAATTCATTGATCTAGGCGTCACACAGGACGAGTTAGACAGAGCAAAACAACGCATGATTGGTGTTTTCCCACTTCGTATTGCTGATACAAAAAATATTACAGCGGCTCTCCTTTCTATTCAATATCACAAGCTCGGAATTGATTATTTATCAAAGCGTACTGCAGCGATTCAAGCCATCGATCATAACCATCTTAATACCCTTCTTAAGAATCGTTTTAAGGAGTCACTCTTAACATTCATCGTGGTAGGGCAAGATAAAGTGGAACAAAACGATGTGCCCCAGGATAAAAAGGAGTCCGTAGCATGATGGTACCTTTAAAGAAAATTTTCCTTATATATACTGCTTTTTTTTCCTTATGCCTAACACATATATGTGCGGAAGATACATCCGCTACATCTCCCCCCCCCCCCTCTCCTTCAGCAACCACATCAAAAAGCCCTGAAAATTCTTCTCTTAAACATGACAGTACTATTTTTAATCATCAAAGTTTTACACTCAAAAATGGCTTGACCATCTATTTTATCAAAAACACATTGGCCCCTGTTGTCAATGTAAGCCTTTATTACAAAATCGGCACAGCGGATGATCCAAGAGATCAACACGGTCTTTCTCACTTTGTTGAGCATATGATGTTTAAGGGAACAACCCGCGTACCTAAAGGGAAATTCGATAACCTCCTCCTTAAACAAGGTGCTAACTATAATGCCCACACAACACCGGACTACACATGCTATGAAGCAACGATTGCAAAGGATCAGCTTGAACTTGTCCTTTTTTTAGAAGCAGATCGCATGGTTAATCTAACCTTTACAAAGGAAGATATCGATTCGGAACGCCAAGTTGTCCACGAGGAACGAGCCATGCGCCTTGATAACAATCCCTTTGGTAAAGCCATCGAAATTTATTTGCGCTCCCTTTATTGGAAGCATCCTTACGGTATTCCCACCATTGGTTATCCTGAGCACATCGATGCCTATACCTATGATTCAGTACAACACCACTATAAAACCTATTATGCCCCCAATAATGCCATTCTTATTGTGGCAGGAGATACAACACTTGATGTCTTAAAACCCTTAGTAGAAAAATATTTTAGTGACATCCCATCCAAAACAATCCCAGAGCGTGTTCGGATGCAAGAGCCAGACCATGGGGATACAACGATTCGTATTGATCATTATGCAGATCGAAACCATGTGGTTGTTATAGAGTACG
>JAIESS010000117.1 GCA_019745755.1 Alphaproteobacteria bacterium | reverse complement strand
TGATGTATATTCCTCAGCGGTTTTTTTCAGTGTGCATTTTCCTTGCCCTTGTGGGGGGATATTATGCCCAGTATTATCTTAAGATTACCCCTTGTAGCTATTGCCTGTATCAGCGGTATATTTTTATGACTGCCATCGTTTTTTTTGCCATCAAACCCTTGAAAAAACTGGGTTGTTTAGCTCTGATTATAGGCCTTTGTCTTTCTTTCTATCAACTAGGGCTTGAACACCATTATTGGAGTGACCTTCTTCAAAAGTGTCATAGTGCTCTTCCACATTTTGCGTCATCCGCACAACTTAAGGATTTTTTAAAAGAAGCCCCCGTTGCACGCTGTGATCAAATCAATTGGCGTATTTTGGGCATATCCGCTACATTATGGACGGCCGCATTTCAAGGGGTTTTAATTTTTCTTTACTGTACGGCAAGGAGATATCGTGGTCGTTTCTAAACCCCTTCAATCTATGCTACGTGTGAATCAAGCAGGTGAGTACGGCGCTGTGCGCATTTACCAAGGGCAAATGACTATTTTAAAAGGAAAAGAGACAACAAAGACGTTGCAGCATATGCTGGATCAGGAAAAACAACACTTAGCAGGATTTAATGCTTTTTTGATTGAGCATAATGTGGCACCAACCCTTTTTACGCCGTTATGGCATGTGGGAGGATATGCTATGGGAGCAATTTCCGCCATGATTTCAGAAAAGGCTGCGCATGCGTGCACCATCGCCGTTGAGGAAGTAATTGATGCACATTATCAAAGCCAAATCGATCAGCTTGAGGCTATGGATGGACCGATAAGCAATCCCATAAATGATCCAATGGTATCAGAATTCAAAGATTTTTTTCAAAAATGCCAAGCCGAAGAAATTGAGCACAAAAAAATTGCAGAGAATAATGGGGGCCGTGATGCGCCTCTTTATCCTGTTCTCACAGCCGCCGTTAAAGCTGTGTCTACTTTTGCAATTTGGTTATCCAAGAAGATATGAAAAGTTCTTTTTACATTTTTTGACGAGGCACATTTTTTAATTTGCATCTTGAAACAGAAAAAGTTATAAAAAATATATACTTTTGCTGCTATATATTGTTTTTTAGTTTTAAAATATTTTACCTTATTAACCTTTTGTAAACTTGCGGCAATTTAAAATAAACATAGAGTCGTTTAATGTAAAGAACTCTATGTTTATATTATTTTTTTTATTTTTATTATTTTTTAATGAAAAATCTTTTGCTTCACAAATTTTCATTTTGGATGATTGTGAAGTGTTTGAAGGTGTGACGGGGAGTCTTTCTCTTGATATCAGAGAATCTGATGATTTATTGCAAAAAGAAATTATAAGCTCTCCACTGCTAAATCCAAATCCCTCACCCCCTATGGATATCCCTAAAAGGGTTAGCAATACAATGAATGATTTAGAGAGTCTATGGCCACGCCTGCATTCTGATAAGCCATTGCTTTTGATCAAAGATAGCGTGCTTCGCCTTAAGATGATTGAGTCTATACATTTCTCTCAAAAAAAAAGACAAGAACCCATTTTTACCTATGAGTGTACTCTTTTGAGCGAAAAATGTTATGCAGATAGTGTTGAAAAATTAAATCATAGCGAAACATTTGAAGCAGCGCGGGATGAACTTTTTCAACTCGCTTGTGCCGGAACATTTGAGGTAATTGATTGGTTTTGTGATCCTAGACAAGGAGATAATTTTAAAAGATTGTATCCAGAAAAAACTGTTGAGGATTTTTTATTGCGGGATTTGCAAACAGAACTTAATGAGGATGCTTATGAATATTATCTTGATGTTCTTTTTCCGGAAAAGGAAAAAATGCTGCCTGTATTGAAAGAAGCTCTTAAACGAGGATTTTCAAAGGAGGCGATTTATACACGCATTTTATGGGTTTTGTATAATGATATAAACGCGCTTTCCTCAGAGGAACGAGGGCCATGGATTGAAAAATTTGTTGGGATTCAGGCACTTGGATGGAAAAAAGGACTTGTCGATTCTATCGAGATAATGTTTGATCGACGCACATTAAAGGGCTTGATGTAGCAATATAGCTCACTTTACTGAACAACATAACCGCATCATTTTGGTGCGGTTTTTTTATGGAGGCATTATGGCATTGAATTTTTCAGCATTAGAGTCTATTCGAGGATGGCAAAGGAAAAGGTCTACTGCCTCATCCCAAAAAGCATCGCGGATGGCGCCCATTATTATGTCGAGTAATCGCGGGCGACCCGTTTGGACGCCAAGACGTTATGATGCTTTGGCGGAAGAGGGGTATCACAAAAATGTTATTGTCTATCGTTGTGTGAATGTGATTGCAAGAGCTATTGCAAGTGTTCCCTGGCTAATCTCTGAAAAGCGGGACGATGGTGATATGCATGAGTTGTATGACCACCCTATTTTGAATTTGTTGAATCAGCCATCTGCAGTTCAGGCAGGATCCGCTTTTATTGAAAGTGTTGTAAGCTATTTATTACTAGCAGGGAACTCTTATATTGAGGCTGTATGTAATGATCTTGGCCTTCCCATTGAACTTTATGTGCTGCGACCTGATCGTATGGCA
>JAIESS010000051.1 GCA_019745755.1 Alphaproteobacteria bacterium | reverse complement strand
TAATTGTGGTAAAGCAAGGGAGTGAAAGCCGAGAGGATATTAAAAAATTCGTAGAACTCTATCAAAGTGACGACGTGAAAAAGTTCATCCAAGAAACATTTAAAGGCGCCATCCTGCCTGCGTGGTAGAACGTGCAGGAAATACCTGTGCAAGATGCTTTTGATTTTTTAGTATTCAACACAGTAGAGTGAACTCAATACTGCTTTTGCACAGCTATGACCGGAGCGTACAGCGCCCTCCATGTGCCCTCTTGTGCTATCAGCACGTGTATGCTCCCCCGCAATGAAAAGAGCCTTATCCAAGGATTCCGAAAATTGATATTGTCCATCATTGTTTTGCAGAAAAATTTCTGGGTATATCTCATTAATTCTCAAGGATGCTGAATAACTTCCCTTTGCAAATTCATCAATTGCCCAATTTTTAATAATAGGCTGACCAAGGTTTTTGATATCCGGATAGGCTACCTGAAGTGCTTCCCTTGAATCACGAATCAAATCATTCGACTGATGTTGTGTGAAATTCTTACCAACATCCCCCCCCAGCATAACAGTCCATGTATTATGCCCAGGCCAAGAAACAAATTGCTCATCAAGACTAATATGGTGAAGCATGTCAAATGATCCCTCAACAGGAATTCCAATTTTTGTATTCGTTCCGTAGGGAAGAGTTTTGATGACCTCACGCTGTAAGGGGCTAAGGGCAACGGTTAATTCAATGTCGATATCGCGAAGCGTGCTGAAAGGAAGGGTTAACACAACCTTGTCGGCGAGGATAATTTTTCTTTCAGTACCCGCTAAAAATTCCAAGGAATAAACCGAATCATTTTTGCTGATTCTTTTTAACATATAACCACAACGGATGGATGTTTTTGGTTGAATATGGTCCCTTAATACTTGAATGAAACGGGACATGCCTCCCTCTACTCTATACGTGTAAGCACATTGATTAATCATATCTTTAAGAACAGATGGATTATTTCTGTTACTTACAAGATCATAAAATTCTGTTATTTGCCTTAAAAGTGAGTCCTTGCAAAAGAAAGAAAGATTTTCACTATCAACCCCATAGTGATCCTTTATAAAAGTTTGCAAGAAAGATTTGACCATGGGATCTTTGATAGTGTCCAAAACATCTGCAATGGAACTATTCGAGGGGGGCTCTTGTGATCCCAACAATGAAAAAATATCTTTCGCTTCTTTGAAGATACGCTCAACATCATTGTTACTCAACAGTCGACCTTGATAAATAAAAGATAATTGCCCATCTCCCATGCCTCGTTTAATAAGAGGAATGTTGAGTTCTGATGCAAGGCTAATCATGGATGTATGATCCGAATCGATGGTCGTTCCACCTTCTTCGAAATAATGCTCGCTATCCCAGTAGTATGTATGCGTTCTTCCCCCTAAGTGTTCCTTTGCCTCAAATAAATGGATATCAGAAACATGAGAGCACAAGTTTTTTGCCGTTGTTAATCCGGAAAGACCGCCACCAACAATCGCAATATTAATTTTTTCAATAGAAGACGTGCTGGCAGCATGGGAGCATTGGATTGATTGTACAATCATTATACCTAAGAAAAAGATAATTTTTCTCAAAAAAACCTCGTTTAGAATACTTTTTTTGTTTTCAACTTAACATATATAACATAAGAATACTTTTATTTTTATCATTAGAATACTCCTACATCGTATACATAAAACTGTTCCGGACTGACTATGAATCATGTAAACATTAATGGAGTGAAACAAAAAGAATTAATAGGTCATGGAATTTAATTGTGGTATCGTCGGGTTTCTCAATGTAGGGAAGACCGCCCTTTTTAATACATCGAAATAATCTAACGCTGTATTGTCCAAGCAAAAATTTATGCCAACACAATCTTCTATAAACCCAGAGCAATTTAAGGCGACGGATCCCATCGTATCGTGCTGGGTGACGGCATCGGCGGGGACGGGCAAGACGAAAATGCTCATCGATCGATTGCTGCGTCTGCTGCTGAGTGGAGCGGATCCGAAGCGTATTATCTGTATTACCTATACGAAGGCCGCCGCCAATGAAATGATGGAGCGGTTGCAGCACGTTCTTCTTTCATGGTCCACCCTGCCCTTAGATAGTCTTGAAAAAGAAGTATTATCCCTACAGCAAATAACTCCATTACCCCATCAGGTCATGCTGGCGAAGACTTTGTTCCATAAAATCATGGAACGCCCCTTGACTATCCAAACCATCCACAGTTTTTGCCAGCGCATCCTTTCTCAGTTTCCGTTGGAGGCAGGCATTTTGCCCGAATGTCAGGTATTGGATGAGCCACGGTCACGAGAGCTTAAAGAAAATGCTATTAAGCGCATTCTTCAATCGGAAACCCACAGTGAGCTTCTCACCACCATCTCAGCCTTTATCAGCGAATCCCACCTGAAGGACAGCCTGTTGAGCGGGCTTTCCATGACATCCAAAATCCATCCAAATGCCAAGGAAAATCGCAGAGCTTTTTTCCAAGATAGTAATGCACTCAATGTGACCTTAAGTGGTGCTGATGGAGATGCCATCTATACCATGGCGCT
>JAIESS010000038.1 GCA_019745755.1 Alphaproteobacteria bacterium | reverse complement strand
CTGCACAAACGGCTGATGCATCCTCTAGTGAGAGCGCACAAGGCCCCCAAGAAGGGACCATTGTTGACGCTGATTATCAAGATGTGGACAAGAGCAAAAAGAATAGTGCTTAACGTTTCATCATTCTTTCATACAAAAAAACCCTGCTAACTAGCAGGGTTTTTTTGTTAAATTTACGAGTGTAAAACCATATAGAGAGAAAAATAAAACATTACTGAAAAACATATAAGTACGTCAGATGTTTTTAACAGTCATCATCCCTAGCCTGGCACAGATCTTGCATATAAAGCCTTGCACTTAAACATGATGTTTAATGAAACTGGAAAAGCACGATGGCGACAACGATTCAATACCCAACGCATTCTATTGAGAAGCTAAGCTCTCTTCAAGGTCTCACGCCACAACAAACATCCGATATATCAGAAAAACATAACCCATCGCTTAAGGAGCAATCCTTTAAAGATGTTATGAAAAAAACGCCTGACGCCCCCCCTAAAAAGAATGAAGGCAAGCGTAGCATGGACCAAAATGAGCATCAAAAAATGCTGAAAAATAAGGATATTACGGAATCAAACGTCGTTAAAATAGCTCAAAAAACAAAAAAGACAGACACATCACAAAAAGATATAGAGCAACCTAAGGCAATTCATCATGACATGAGTAAAACAGAGACTTGTCAAACAAAAACGACGCCCTCAGAGACAACACGCGAGGCAACCCTCCCCATCAATGGGATTAATGACGCACACCAAGATGTAACAGAACCTACTCTGCCCTTGCCTGAAACACCCTTTATCGGCATTACATTTCCAATCATACGTATTGAGCCCCAATCCACATACACTGCCAATCATGATGATCCCATTGCAGATGAACATGAGGATAATCATCAAAATGACAGGGAAAGTATTATACAGGCGGATCGTTATACGATGGATAAGAATACTCAATTTCAGCACTTGACAATGCCTACGGAGTTATTCTCTGAAACAATCGTGCGTGAAAATGTGCCAGCAACAATGATCCCTTCAGGAGATCATTCTGAGGGATTGGATATACAAAAAGATCCTGCGTCATCTCCAACAATAAACAATGCACCCCATGCACAGAATGCCAAAGCAGCACAGGTTTTTGGAAACCTCGATCAGACAACAACTGATAGCATTCAACGCATTGATGGGCGTACTGGGAATACTATGATGGGGAATCAACCTTTTCGGACCGAGATTTCTTTAGACGTTGAAACTGTATCATCTGATAAAGCAACGTCGTCACAGCAAGATAGCCAGCCGCCCCTGCAACGCTCATCTTCTCAACCGCTTACTGAATCATCCCCAGCAAAAGGGTTCGATGATAATGACACAGGTGACAATGCCCTTGATATTATTGATGAAACGTCATCAATGAACGATCATGGCAAAAGCCCCCCTCTAAAACAAGCAACAGCACTAACAAAAATACTTCCATCCACAAAAAATGAGTCAGCTGACATACATTTCAAGGATATTCACACACAAATCGCAAAGGATTTTCGCGATAGTCTAAGCCTTAGAAATGCCTCTTTTGATGTGCATCTCACACCAGAAGGACTTGGCACAGTGCATATCCAAATTCAATTTGATAAAAAATCTGTGGAGGCTCATTTTCATGTGGACTCCGCAGTTATGTCACTCTTTGAACAAAATCGTCATCAAATCAGTGAAATTTTTGCAGCAGAGGGATTTCATAGTAATCAGAACAGCTTGAGTTTTTCACTTAATCAACATAATCAACAACAACAGGGGCAATCCTTTGATACGTCACACACCCTGCGCAATGAAAGTACGCCTTCACCAAGAGAAATAACCTATCCTGCTGCCTCAACAAGCACCCCCAACAATCACCGTGTCAATACGAATGGCACCTTTACCTTATCCGTTTAGGAGATAAATTATGGCTCAAACCGCACAAATCAGTGCTCCCAAAAATGACTTCACCATGCCAACGCGTGCTGAGGCTGAAAAAATGGCCACAACAGGTGTGGGGACAGATCAAAATGCAGCCTTTCGAAAGCTTTTGGAGCCCTTGGATAAAAAATCCAATGCCCCTGCGTTTGATGGTGGCAGTGAAGCTATGGCAAGGGAAGCCACCATGCGCGGTGACATGGAGCGCCTCAACAAGGGGGGGGCACTCAGCCAGATTATTAATATGGATGACTTGGACAAGGAATTTAGTTTCTTGACGGAGCTTATTATTCAGGATTTCAAGGACCCGGATCCCTCCCAAGAAAAGGATCATAGCGAACATACTCGCACACTCGTGGCCCTTATTAGTGCCGGTGAACAAGCGCAAATGGCAAAGCTCCTCAAGGATCAAAATGCGCTTATTCGCCAAGATCAACGGATTTCCATGGAAAATCGCATTGGAAAAAAAGTGCAATACCAAGACACATTTTTTGAAGTACGCGATGACGACAATACAGTCCCTATTTATTATCGCCTGGGTCGTGATGCAGCCATTGGAAGCATTAAAATTCTTGATGAAACAGGAAAAATTGTCCAAGAAAT
>JAIESS010000171.1 GCA_019745755.1 Alphaproteobacteria bacterium | reverse complement strand
TCCATGGCTGTCAAAGCTTTGGGATGATACTGCATACCGTTAAAAGCATTAAGAGACGTTGTCTCCCCCTTTTCTTTGAGATAAATCAAAAGCATCCATCGGTATTTTTCATCATTGTTTTGAGGGCATAAATGCTTTGTTGTTGATAGCACACGAATTTTTTCTTCTAAGAGAATATGCTGACGCAAAAGCCTAAAAAAAAGATCACGAAGAGCACGGCGATCTGATCCTCCGATGTAGCGTTTTGTTTTTAGTGCACTATGTAAATAGTCATCAGCCGGCCGACCATAATCATAACTGGACCAGATCTGTAGAACTTCAAAGAGGCGTGCGCCGACTTGCATGGTTTTCTTTCTTCATTGTAAGTTTTTTTATCTTTTCTTATCCTTCATCAAAACCAAAAGGGTCTTCATGAATAAGAATATCTGCTGTAGGAAATTCTTTTTTTAATGTATGCATGACCTGAACAGAAATGGTGTGAGCCTCAAGCAAACTAATATTTGGGGCAAGGTCAAGATGCATTTGAATAAATTGCATATAACCTGATTGACGTGTGCGCATATCATGCACATTAATCACTTTTTTATGACTCCTCACAATGGCATAAATTTTATCAAGCATTTCATCTGGAAGCTCACGATCCATGAGTTCATCAAGAGCATGTCTAAAAATCACCCAAGATGTAAAGGCAATATAAAGAGCAATACCACCACCAATAGCACTATCGAGAATTGCTGTTCCCAGATAATGGGAGAAGTTTAAGGATACAAGAACAGCAGCGCTTGTGAGAAAGTCCGTTTGGTAATGAAGGGAGTCTGATTTAACGGCAAGAGATTTTGTTTGTTTATACACATAACGCTGAAAAAGAATTAAAATAAGTGTAAGTCCTATAGCAATAATCATAACGGCATTCCCAATAAGACTATGCTCCACAGGCTCAGGGCGATACAGTCTTCGCACACAATCAATAATGAGCCAAAGAGCAGATGCTGCAATGAAAATGGATTGACCAAGAGAAGCAATGGCTTCAAGCTTACCATGGCCAAAACGGTGCTCATTATCCGCAGGACGTGCAGCATGCTTGACCGCAAAAAAATTAATGATGGATGCACAAACATCGAGCAAAGAATCAATGAGAGATGCTTGCATACTAAGGGAATTTGTAAACCACCAGGCCGCTAACTTTCCTATGACAAGAAAGCTTGCAATAAAAATCGCTGCCTGAGTCGCGTACTGATTTAGTTTTTCTTTATGGGTCATGAAGATTTTTCTCAAAAAAGTAAGGTTCTCACTATGTATTAACTCTTTCCTTTAGTACCTCTACTATCTCAAAGTGGTACATTATTACCTACGCCTTCCCCCACAGGAGATAGGTAATTGAGCGCCAAAATCGTGTCATAAAGCCAACTTTTTCCACATCTTCCCCTGCCACGAGAGTGACTTCAAGGTGTTTTGATGCTGCGGTAATCCTTACTTTTCCGACAACATCACCCTTTTTAAGAGGTGCAGGTAATGGGGCTTCAAAGTGCGCCTTCATCTCCACCTTATTCTGTTCTGACCTCGGCAGTAAAATATCGACATCATCCGCCACAACGAGGGGGATGGTTTCCTTGACGCCAAGCCAGACAGGGGCTTCTTTTTCAATGACATCTCCCTTTGTGTAAATTTTCTTGTTAATAAAGTTTTCTTTTGCCCAAAGCAGTATCTTTTTCGCTTCACTGGCCCGCGCTTGCATGGTTTTAAGGCCATTAATAACCATGAGGTAACGTTGGCCACTATCAAGAAATGATGCAACAACACCATAGCCGCCGTCATCCGTATGCCCTGTTTTAATGCCATCACACCCGAGTCCGTCCTTGTAAAGCAAGGGGTTACGGTTACCTTGTTTGATGGGGCGCCCCTTATTGTCGGTACCATAAGTAAATTCTTTTTCACTATAAATGGCATAGTGTTCAGGGTGATCTTGAATAACACGCATGCCTAGCATGGCAAGATCCCTTGCTGTGCTATAATGTCCTTCCTGGGGCCATCCACTGGCATTCATAAATTGTGTATTATTGAGACCCATTTGTTTGGCCTTTTCATTCATTTCGCGCACAAAATGCTCTTCACTGCCGGAAATACCTTCCGCCGCCACAATACACGCATCGTTGCCAGATTGAATAATAATCCCTTTCAAAAGATCACCCACCGTCATGGTTCCATTCAAAGGGACAAAGGTCTTGGACCCTTGTATACGCCAGGCTTTTTCACTTACTGGGAATGTCGTATCAAGGGTTAGCTCTCCCTTCATGAGCTTTTCCTCAATAAGGTAGGACGTCATCATTTTGGACATAGAAGACGGTGTCATACGCTCATCAGCATTTTTTTCCAGCAAGACAGTTCCCGTACGCATATCAATAAGAATTGCTTGCTTTGAAAGAATAGTAATAGCTGTTGTTCCAGGCAATTGAATAAGGGCCGTGTCTTTCTCTTGATCCCCTTGATCATCTTTATCTTTTGTGGAGGATTCTTTCTTTGTTTCTGTTTTCTTAGTCAATTTTT
>JAIESS010000093.1 GCA_019745755.1 Alphaproteobacteria bacterium | reverse complement strand
AAATTTCTTTCATACAATCCTCCGTGCCAATCCGTTCTGTCAAGCGAATCACGATTGTATCCGCAATTGGATTCGTCTCATTCTTCCAATTAACAAACTGACCGATCAAGGTTTGGTTGTTGCGTGTTATGACGATGATAGAGCACCCAGGTGACAAGGATTTGTTGGGGTGAGCGAGCACATGATCATTTTTTCTATAGCGCTGACCTAAGGAATCATCGGATACGGCAAAAGCGAAGGATCCTGCAACCCCTAATAATTCGGGGGGGCGTGGAAGCCATTCAGTTGTGTGGTCAAAATCAATAATATGGCAATTTCCCTCGTGTATCATGCTATAGAGCGGGAGATCTTGAGGAACCATTGCGATGGATGTTTGTTCGTTCATCGCGGATGATTGAGAAATAAAGCGTGAGCTATGTGAATCGTGCATCAGGAGATCACCTGGATGACACGAAAGAACAAGAGCTAAGCGATGTAGGACATCAGCGTTAAGGCGACGTGTGCCACTTTCAAGGCGTGACAAATATGAGGGAGAAAGGCGCGTTAATTCCGCAAGTTCTTCAAGTGTGAAACCGCGCTTAATTCTGAATTCCCTTAAAGGGTGTTTGGATTTTTTACGCTTTCTGAGTGCCACTTTGTTTTTGAGGTTTTGCTGCGGCGCATTCCCAAGACTTACCAGTTGACCATAAGGGGCTGGTTGTTCAAAGGGAGTTGTATAGCTTTCTGGTTGATTGGGTTCATTTAAAGACTGGATCTTCGATGGTTGAGGTTGTCTTGATTTATACTTATCCGAAAAATTTGTTTTGGGAGCACTCATTTTTTTTTAGCCTCGCTGTAGTGAAATAAATTAATCACAAATTTTATGTTTATCCCATTTTTTTTTATGGGCAAATTATTTAAAAAACTTGACAAAAAGACTGAACTCTGTCAAATAATGCCATGAGTATATGATATAAGATATATGCAAAAAAAGCATGACAAATCAAGGGAAAATTTCACAATATTAGAAAAATAGAGATATAAATGTCTGAAAACGCTTGTAAACAAAGAATGTTGGCGAAAAAATGGACTTTGGCCGAATTGGAAAGTCTGAGGAATTTTTATCGTCAAAATATGAAACTAAAGCATATGTCTCACCTTCTTGGCCGTACTGTCACATCAATAAATAAAATGCTCGACCGACAAGGAATCAGGCAAAAAAGAATGAATTATGACATTGATAATAAGTGCAAAAGGTTTCTAAATGGTTACCAAAACAAAAATAAATGCCATAATGAGTATAACCAAACCTTTAAAAAATTTTGGAAAGAGACTAATCCCGTCGCTGAAACATGGGTTGGACTAGACGATGTTATTAGTTTTCTTTCCGATAAGGGGTATATCATAGAGCGTCATAATCAAGATGTTCTTGAAGACAGGATCATTATCAATGGTAAGAGTGCTTCAGACGCGCAACTGCTCATTGAAGCAAACCGTTTTCGTGAAGGTAACCCAATGGGGCCTTATTATGTGGAAGGATTAACCAGCTTCTAACAATTCATCCAAATATTCCCGTCTTTTCCCTCAATATCAATTTAATCTCTCCCTCTCGCCATAATCATTTCATTGTTTTTTATAATAAATATTTGAATGCGCTTTTAATTTTTTTTATAAGGACTCCTTTTAAATGACTGTATTTTCAGCAAAGGTACGACTGCGTTGCGATAAAAACAGAGCTAAAGTGTTGGCTTATTATTTAAAGCTGCAAGAACGAGCACGTTTGGTAATAGATACCCCCCGAATTACAACGTTCTCTTATAAAGAGCGGCATCAAGGTGCGCGCATTATAAATCGTGGGGCAACAACCGATGCTGCTTGGTACGAATGGTCTTTACTTCTATCGTTTCTTGAGTATTCAGAGCCTGGATCTATCAGTTTCATGGATACATTTTTGAGTAAAGAAAAGCATGGTGACTCAACCTTTTCAAAGCAGCAGGAGCAATTTATAGTACTCATGGGGCTTGTTGATACCTTCAAAAGGCATTATAAAAAATCTGTGCGACAGTTGGAGATGTGAGCGTATGAAAAAAAATTTTAATCCCAATAGAATTCTTGCAGGTGTCATATTTTCAAGCAGATGGCTTCAAGCGCCTCTTTATATTGGATTGATTTTTGCGCAACTGGTCTATGTGTACCAGTTTGTGCTCGAGCTTTTTCATCTCTTTCAAGATATCAAACGTGTCACAGAAACGGATATCATGCTTGTGGTTCTCGGCTTGATTGACGTCGTCATGATTTCCAACTTATTAATTATGGTGATTATTGGAGGATATGAGACGTTCGTGTCCCGCCTTCAAATGGATGAGCACCCTGATAGGCCTGAGTGGCTAGCGCACGTGAATGCAAATACCATGAAAATTAAGTTGTCGTTAGCCCTGGTTGGAATCTCGTCCATTCATTTGCTCAAAACCTTTATTAATATTGAGCAAGTGTCTGAAAAGGAACGCAGAACGCCGCGTCAGGCGCGGGCTGAG
>JAIESS010000184.1 GCA_019745755.1 Alphaproteobacteria bacterium | reverse complement strand
AAAAGTATCGCTGCAACAGCAATAAATCAGTTATGGGATATGTATCCTGGAAAGTGGCAGCTAGAGGTTATTCCAAAAAATACCCGAGCGCTTCATTTTTGGAGACGTGTCATTCATGCCTACAGCCATGGAAATTTTGATGAAATTCTTGACTTTGTTGACTATGCATCCGATCCAAAGGTGATTTTTCGCTTTAATACACAGAACAAAAACCCTGAACCTGTCATACATATCCGCCACGCTATGGCATTGGATATTCCAGCCATGGTGGCCCTCTCCCATGAAAAACGACGCGCCTATGAAAAGGTTCAACCCACATTTTGGCGGCATGCCAAAGGTGCAGAAGAAGCACAAACGATGTGGTTCAATGAGCTTCTCATGCAAGACGATTATATTCTCCTGGTTGCTGAATCAGAAAAAATGATCGCTGGATTTATTATTGGACGACTTATGAATGCCCCCGAAGTCTATGATCCTGGCGGGCTTACAATCATGATTGATGATTTTTGTGTGAGAGATCCCTCCCAGTGGGTAACTATTGGCCGTGAGCTTTTGGCAAGAATTAAGGAAATAGCAAAAGATAAATGTGCCGTCCAAATAGTGATTGTCTGTGGCGCTCACGATGAGCACAAGCGCCATTTTCTCAAACAAGACGACCTCACCATTGCATCCGAATGGTATGTGGGTGGATCTGCATCCTGAATACTATCAAAGAAAGGCAGCCCTAAGAATAAACTATGGGAAAGTGATGGTAATACGTTAATATAAAACACAAAGCCGCATACAATCGATAATTCATGCCCCTTTCATTATTAAGTGTACCCATCCAAAATTGGCTTGCCTATCTATCGCAACAGCGGCGGTTATCAAAACATACGGTCATTGCATATCAAAGAGATGTGCGGCATTTTCTAACATTTATGAAAGTGCATCGTGAGAGCAATATTGATATGCATACACTGGAATCCTTAACGCTTCGTGATTGCAGAGCGTGGCTTGCATCCCGTCATAGGGATTTTGAAGCAAAATCTAATGCAAGAGCTGTGGCTTCTGTAAAGAATTTTTGGAGGCATCTCATCAAACACCATTATATTAAAAATGACGTTTTTTCACTTCTGACAGCACCTAAAATAAAAAAAACCCTACCGCGTCCCCTTACACATAGTCAAACCAACACGCTTTTAGATCATATTAATAGTGTTCCAACAATAGCGTGGGTTGGTCTTCGTGATCGTGCTCTTGTAATGCTACTTTATGGAACAGGTCTTCGTATTTCAGAAGCTCTGTCGTTAACGCGCACTCAGTTGGCATCGGATGTATTCATTATTCGTGGCAAGGGTAATAAGGAACGTCAAATCCCCTTATTGAAGGAAGTCAGATTCTCTGTGATGAAGTATATCGAGGCATGCCCTTATCATGGTCATGATTTACCACTTTTTCTTGGCATCCGTGGAAAAGTATTGCATACATCTGCAGCAGCCCTTGTTCTTCGCACATTTAGGCGTATGTACAATCTTCCTGAAACGCTTACACCCCATGCCCTGCGCCATACCTGTGCCAGCCATCTCATGAACGCGTCAAGTGATCTTCGCGGTATTCAAACGCTTCTTGGTCATGCGAGCCTAAGCAGCACGCAAGTTTATACTGCCCTTGATACACAAAAACTTCTCGAAACCTATAAAAAAGCTCATCCACGGCGATAGAAAAGTTTCCACAACAACACCGTGTGTTATTTTTGAATCAAATGGAAAAGGCCTCAACGACATTTTGTGCAAGAGACAAAATCAATCTTTTGTTAAAAACGTTGCATTTATCCTGAAGCAAAAAAGAACCGGAAACTGATCTCCTATATCATCTTCTTTGGCACCACAACAAATATTATGGATAACAAGGGGGCGCTTTTTATCTTCGGAAAAGCGGTCGCTTACAATAGCAATGTGCCAAATTCCCCTCCCTAAATCAAAAACAAGAATATCTCCCGCTTCATAGATTGTTGTTTTTTGATCAAATCCTTGGAGCTTAAAATAAGAAGCCAATACCTTAACACGACGATGATCGATGTTTGTGTCCTTACGACCATTCGTAAGGTGTTTTTTATAGGTTGTATAATGGTTTGAAATACTTTCAGACACTTCTTTTTGAAGGTCAACATCAAAGACACGAAAAGCTCTGATAATCACGTCAGTACACACTCCCCTATCACGTGGAATATCCCCCAAAGGATAATCTAGCTTAACATAGGATGGATCATAGGTAAGGGTTTCTCCTACCTGATCCCGTGCGGCTTGAACCAATTGCAATGACAACAAGGGAGTATCTGCATTGATCTTTGAAGAAAGAATAAGAAGGAAAAAAATGGATTTTATCGAGGATAACATATTTTTCTACAGGTTTTTTTTAATCTATAAATAATTGACTGCATTCTTTGACGAAGCGTCATCTCATCATAAAAAAAGCCCTCCAAAAGAGGGCTTTTTAAAACACTAATCGGAAAGACTAATATCCGTCACGAT
>JAIESS010000044.1 GCA_019745755.1 Alphaproteobacteria bacterium | reverse complement strand
TTATTAGAGGACATTCTCAGCACAAATTTTTTTAAAGATCAAGACTTGAAATATGATAGTGTTTGTGGTGTTTTGAACTATATCTTGTTAAAAAATCACTAAAAAACACTACATTTTGTCATTTTTCAGGGGGACATCTATGAAAATAAAACGCCATTTTACGCATTCTTCAACGCACCAAGCCCTCTATGCCAGCGATTCTTATGGGGATGTTCATTTTACAAAACGCGCCAGTGAGATTAAGAATCCTGACGGATCCGTTGTGTTCTCGCTCAAGAATATTGATGTACCGGATGCTTGGTCACAAGTGGCCACAGATGTTCTTGCTCAAAAATATTTCCGTAAAGCCGGCGTGCCGAGCAAAACAACCCCTATCAAGGAAGAAGGGGTACCGGAGTTTTTATGGCGTAGTGTTCCTGTAGAAGGTGCCACCTTTGGGAGTGAGTCATCTGCAAAGCAAGTTTTTCATCGTCTTGCGGGTGCCTGGACCTACTGGGGCTGGAAAGAAGGGCTTTTTGGGACAGAAGATGAGGCAAAGATTTTTTATGATGAAATGTCCTATATGCTCGCCACACAACGCGCAGCGCCGAATTCCCCCCAGTGGTTTAACACAGGGTTATACTGGGCGTATGGCATTGATGGGCCCTCTCAAGGGCATTATTATGTGGACCCAAAGACAGAAAAACTGACAGCGTCGCCGTCCTCTTACGAGCGGCCTCAGCCTCATGCATGCTTTATTCAACATGTCAGTGACGACCTCGTTAATGAGGGGGGTATCATGGATACATGGACCCGTGAAGCCCGTTTATTCAAGTATGGTTCCGGTACAGGGTCCAACTTCTCTAATTTGCGTGGTGCAGGGGAATCTCTCTCCGGTGGTGGCAAATCATCAGGTCTTCTCAGCTTTTTAAAGATTGGTGATCGCGCGGCCGGCGCTATTAAATCCGGTGGCACAACGCGCAGGGCAGCCAAGATGGTGGTCGTCGATATTGATCATCCGGATGTTGTGGATTTTGTGCGTTGGAAAGTGATTGAGGAGCAAAAGGTTGCCGCCCTCGTAACGGGATCAAAACTCAATCACATGTATCTGAATGCTATTCTTCAGGCCTGCTACCTTGATACGCTAAAACCCGAAGATGCACGTAATCCAAAGAAAAATAAAACGCTGCGTGATGCGATAAAAAAAGCGCGCTCTGTATTTATTTCTGAAAATTATATTCAACGCACCCTTCACATGGCGGAGCTTGGGATTCAAAAACTTAATTTTGAGACCTATACCACGGATTGGGACAGTGACGCGTATCTGACCGTATCAGGGCAAAATTCAAACAACTCTGTGCGTGTGACGAATGACTTTTTAAATGCTGTTATTCAAGATAATTCATGGGATCTTATTGCACGTACCACGGGCAAACCTTTTAAAACCATGCGTGCGCGTGATATTTGGGAGGAAATCTCCTTTGCGGCGTGGGCTTGTGCTGATCCCGGAATTCAGTTTGATACAACGACCAACGAATGGCACACATGCCCCAAAAGTGGCCGTATTAATGCATCAAACCCATGCTCTGAATACATGTTTTTGGATGATACGGCTTGTAATCTTGCCTCCATTAATCTTGCTACTTTTTTAAAGGATGATGGCAGTTTTGATATTTCTGGGTATGAGCATACTATTCGCCTTTGGACCATTGTGCTTGAGATTGCTGTGCATATGGCGCAGTTTCCGTCCAAAGAAATTGCTCAATTATCCTATGAATTTCGTACACTCGGCCTTGGCTACGCTAACCTTGGTGGCCTTCTTATGGCCATGGCGATCCCTTATGATTCTGCTGAAGGTCGTGCTATTGGCGGTTCTCTTGCAGCCATTCTCACGGGTATTGGTTATAAAACATCGGCGGAAATGGCCAAAATTGTGGGCACGTTTAAGCACTATGATCTCAACAAAAAGGATATGCTCCGCATCATTAAAAATCACAGGCGTGCTGCGCACGGTGAGCTTAAGGGGTACGAGCAACTTGGTATTCTTCCTGTTCCCCTCGCCCATAAAGATTGCCCTCATGATGATTTGATTAAGGCGGCAACGAAAGCATGGGATGACGCCCTTGCCCTTGGTGAAAAAAACGGTTACCGCAACGCGCAACATTCATGCATTGCCCCCACAGGGACCATCGGCCTTGTGATGGACTGTGATACCACGGGGATTGAGCCTGACTTTGCCCTCGTAAAGTTTAAAAAACTTGCGGGGGGGGGCTATTTCAAGATCATCAACCAAATGGTGACAAAGGCCCTTATTAAGCTCGGCTATACACATGCTCAGATCCAGGCTATTAATGATTACGCCACGGGTCATGGCACGTTGGACAATGCACCGAGTGTGAGCTTTGAGATGCTTCGCCGCAAGGGGTTTGATGAGGCAACGATTGAAAAGCTTCGTGAGTCCCTCAAGGCAGCCTTTGACATTAAATTTGTCTTTAACGTGTGGAACCTTGGCGAGGATATTTATAAAAAACTT